>JBQCJB010000065.1:0-2932 GCA_051953155.1 Aureliella sp.
CAGATCGTGGCCGCGCTGCGGCCTGTGTTGCTCTACTTCAAACAATCCCGGCAGCCAGGTGAGACCTTCGGCGATTTCTGCCACCGCATGGGCATCGAGGAATTGCAGCGATTCGATAAAGAACTCGCACCGCAGCCCAGCCTCCCGTAAGCCCTGGCCGGCCTTAGGATTCATTCACGCTTTTGGGAAGAGCTCGATGGGTAGAAGTTTCGAAGTTCGCAAAGTCTCGATGGCCAAGACGGCCGCGCAGAAGTCCAAGCTGTATTCGAAGTACGGCAAACAGCTGTACGTCATGGCCAAGAACGGCGGGGCTGATCCGGCGGCCAACCCGAGCTTGCGAAGCTTGATCGAGAAAGCCAAACGCGAGCAGGTCCCCGCGCACGTCATCGAGAAAGCGCTTGACAAAGCCAGCGGCAGCGGCGGCGAGGATTTCGCCTCGGCCCGCTACGAAGGCTTCGGACCCGGCGGTTGTTCGGTCATCATCGACTGTTTGACCGACAACAACAATCGCACCATCAGCGAAGTCCGTAACTGCTTCACCAAGACCGGAGCCAAGATGGGCGCCCCGGGCTCGGTCGCCCACGCGTTCGACCATCTGGCGATTCTCTCCTTCAAAGGCGAAAACGCAGACCAGACGCTCGAAGCCATGCTCGCTGCCGACGTCGATGTCAACGACGTCGAATGCGAGAATGGCCAAGTGACTGTCTTCGCCCCGGCCGGCGAGTTCAATAAGGCCAGGCAGGCCCTGCTGGAGGCGCTCCCCGGAGTCGAGCTGGAGGTCGAAGAGATTGCGTTCGTGCCGCAGTCGCGCACCGACATCTCTCCCGACGACCGACCGATGTTCGAAAAGTTTATCGATATGCTCAACGATTGCGACGACGTGCAGGACGTTTACCACAACGCGACTTTGCCTGGTTGAGCCAACAATTGTGAAAGTGGTCATCCTCTGCGGTGGAAAAGGGACGCGGCTTCGCGAGGAGACCGAGTATCGGCCCAAACCGATGGTCCCCATCGGCGGCAAGCCGATCCTCTGGCATATCATGAAGACGTACGCTCATTGGGGGCACAAGGACTTCGTGCTCTGCCTTGGCTACCGCGGCGAGATGATCAAGGACTACTTCCGCAACTACCTGTGGAACACCTGCGACGTGACCGTCTCCCTCGGTCAAAGCCAGAGCGTCCGCTTTCACGATCGGCATACCGAAGACGACTGGACGGTCACGTTGGCCGAGACTGGCCAAGAGTCGCTGACCGGCTATCGGATCCGGCAGATCCAGCGGTACATACCCGAGAACCATGCGTTCTTGTTGACCTACGGCGATGGCCTGTCGACGATCGACGTCAATGCGTCGATTGCGGCCCATCGCGAAAGTGGCAAAGTGTGCACCATTGCGGCTGTTCATCCCGGCAGTCGCTTTGGCACCTTGCAGTTCGATGACGCCGGCCGCATCCATACGTTCGCCGAAAAGCCTCAGTTCGAAAACTCGTATGTCAACGGCGGATACATGGTTTGCGACTACAAACTCTTCGACTATCTGCCCGATGACCCCGACGTCATGCTCGAGCGCGAGCCGATGGAAGCCCTAGCCCGCGAAGGGCAACTCAATGCGTTCAAGCACGAGGGGTTCTGGCGGCCGATGGATACCTACCAAGACGCTCAGCATCTGAATGAACTTTGGTCGGGAGGTAAGGCTCCCTGGAAAGTCTGGTCTTAATGGCGTTCAACGCTTGTTACCGCGACCTGCCGGTCCTGGTTACCGGTCACACCGGGTTTAAAGGAAGTTGGCTGTGCGAGTGGTTGCTGGCGCTGGGAGCCCGCGTGACGGGCTTGGCACTCGACCCGCAGCCGCACGAGAAACTGTTCGGTCAACTGGGCTTAGCCGACCGTCTCGAGCGGGACCTGCGCAGCGATGTGCGCGACCGCGCGGCGCTCGACGCGGCCGTCGAACAAATTCAGCCCGCGATCATCTTTCATCTAGCCGCCCAACCGCTGGTCAGATTGTCTTACCAGCAGCCAGCCGAGACCTTCGACACCAACCTGATGGGAACGGTCAACCTGCTCGACGCGCTGCGGAAACTCCGCCGCCCCTGCGCGGGCGTCTTCGTCACCTCCGACAAGTGTTACGAAAACCGCGAATGGCTGCATGCGTATCGCGAAGACGACGCGCTCGGGGGACGCGATCCCTACAGCGCGTCGAAAGCGTGCGCCGAACTGGCGGTGGCCGCCTTTCGCAGTTCGTTCTTCGGACGGGAGGCGGTCGTGCAAGTCGCCAGCGCTCGGGCCGGCAACGTCGTCGGAGGCGGTGACTGGGCTCTCGACCGCATCGTCCCCGACTGCTTCCGCTCGTTGGCCAAAGGCGAGCCCATCGCGGTGCGGAATCCGGCGTCGATCCGACCCTGGCAACACGTCCTGGAACCCCTTTCCGGTTACCTGTGGTTGGCTGCCAGGCTGCATGAGCGGCTCGGCCGAGGCGACGCATCGGCGGAGGAGCTTGCCACGGCATTTAATTTCGGGCCGCCGGCCGGCAGCCATCGCAACGTCGCGGCGGTGGTGGCCGAGATCCTCAAACATTGCCAGGGGAACTGGGTCGACATCTCCACGTGCGCCGGTCCGCATGAAGCCGGCCGGTTGAACCTGGCAATCGACAAGGCCCAGCAACTCCTCGGCTGGGCGCCGACCTGGGATTTCGAGCGAACGATACGCGAGACCGCCAGCTGGTACACTGCGGCCAGCGATTCGAGCAGCGCCGCTCATCTGACCAGAAGCCAAATTGAACGTTACACATCCGACGCGTCGATCGCTGGCCAAGCCTGGGCTGAGAGCACGATCAGGAAATTGGTTTAAATATGGATCGACCGGAGATTGGGCAACTGCGCGAGCAGATTCTTCGTCTGACCCGAGAGTATGCTCGGCTGGCGCATGCCGTGAACC
>JBQCJB010000066.1:0-2815 GCA_051953155.1 Aureliella sp.
CGGTGCGTCAGAAGCCGCAGCCGAGTCGACGACGAAGGCTCTCGAGGCAGCACCGCCAGCCGAGTCCGACGCAGCGCCGGCGGCGATTGCCGAGGCAACGGCTGCACCCTCTGCCGAGGCCGAGTCGAGCCCTGGCAGCGCCGGAACGGAAGCAGCTGGAGCGGAAACCGCCGAAGCAGAAGCAGTCGGAGCTGACGGGGCCGGAACTGAAGCCGTGGGAACGGAAGAGGACGCGGCCAGCGGCGCGTCGACTGCGGCCCTCGCGCCGGAATACTCCGAAGATGTCGTCGCGCAGGCTGCGGCCGCGCCGACGATCGACGTGGAAAAAATGGCCCGTGGGTGGCAGGTGGGCCGAGCCAAGTTGGCGTGGCTGGCCGAATGCTTGTCCAATCCATTTGGCGATAAGCGCGACCAGCGGCCGCCGGTGCCGATGCTCGGTTCGGTACCGACGCTCTCGGACCTCACACCGGGCATGAGCGTCTACGCGATCGTGGTGGGCGTGGCCGAGTTCGGCGCGTTCGTGGAACTCGGTCCTGATTGCGGTGGACTGATCCACATCAGCCGGCTGTCACCACGCTATATCGAAGACCCGCACCAGGCAGTGCAGATCGGTGACCTGGTCCAGGCTTGGGTCGTCTCGGTCGACGTCGACAAGAAACGGGTCGCCCTGACGGCGCTCTCTCCTGAGCAGCAGCAACAGCAACAGGCCGAAGCCCAGCGCCATGCCCAGCAGCAGCCGCAGCGCGGCTACGGTGAGAACCGCGGCAATCGCGGCGGCCAGCCGGGCGGCGGTGGACGCACGGGGGGCCGTGCGGGTGCTGGCCAGCAAGGCGGCGGACAAATGGCCGGGGCCGGTCAGGGCCGAGGCGGCAGAGCCGGCGGCCAGGGCGGCGGCGGTGGCGGTGGACGCTCCGGCGGCGGTCCGCGACGTGAACGCGGCGGCGGTGGACCTGGCGGCGGACGCGGTGGCCGGCGCGATGCTGGCGAAACGACCAGCCGTCCCGTGGTCATCAAGAGCAAGAAGCCCAGCGCGCCGATTACCGAAGCCATGAAAAAGGGGCAGGAACCGCTGCGTTCCTTCTCCGATTTGATGCAGTACTTCGAAGTCCAGCGCACCGACACCTCGCCTGCGGCTGCTCCGGTGGTCGTCGAACCCAAGAATCCGCCGGCTACCACTCAGCCCGAGGCCACCAACGAGCCGCCGGCGGGACCGGCGACCGACGAGTAAGCGGCTTGCTCGGCAGTAGCCAGCGACAAACCACCCTTGCGGCTCGGAGAATGCATTGCCTGCCCGTAACGCCCTGATCCTGATTTTGACGACGCTGGTTTGCCTGGGATGCTTTATCCAGGCCCGACGTCTCAAATACGCGGGACGGATCGGCAGCGCGATCGAATTGATCGAGCAGAACTACGTCGACCCGGTCAAAGGCGAAGACCTTTACCAGTCCGCCATGAAGGGGCTGCTAGACCTCGATCCCTACTCCGAATTCATTCCCCAGCCGGAGTATGTTCAGTTCCAGGCGCAGATCGAACAACAGTTCGGCGGGGTCGGGATCATGATCGAGGGACCTCCCAGCAGTCGCCGACTGACCGTGGTGACGCCGCTGGCCAATACGCCCGCCTACGCCGCTGGCATCCAGCCAGGCGATGAGATTACGCAGATCGATGGGCATTCGAGCGTAGTGATTAATTCTGTCGAAGCCCGCGACCACATTCGTGGCATCGTCGGCACCGCTGTCAGCATGACGATCAAGCGCCTTGGTCAGGAAAAGGAGTTCGATGTACTCCTGCACCGGGCCGATATCCAGGTCGATTCGGTCGTGGGCGACCGCATCCAGGTCGACTCGAGCTGGAACTACTTTCTGCGCGAGGCGCCGGAGATCGCTTACATCCGCGTGACGCTCTTTGGCGAGCGCACCGCGGAAGAGTTTCGCAGCGTCTTACAAGCAGTCGCGCCCAAAGCCCGGGCTCTGGTGATCGACCTGCGGTTCAATCCGGGCGGCATCTTGACTGCGGCGGTCGAAATGTGCGACATGCTGCTGAGCGAGGGTCGCATCGTATCGACCAAGGGTCGGCAGTCGGCCTTCGATACGACGCTGGCGGCGACTCCCGAACTGGAACTGCCCCTGGCCGTCCCGGTCATCATCCTGCAGAACGGGCAGTCGGCCAGTGCCAGCGAGATCATGGCCGCGTGCCTGCAGGACAACGGCCGAGCGATGGTCGCTGGCGAGCGGAGTTTTGGCAAGGGGACGGTCCAGCAAGTGTTCGAGATCGGTAATGCGCGGACGGCCATCAAGTTCACCACCGCTCGCTATTTCAGACCCAGCGGCGCGAACATCCATCGCACCCCGGAGATGCAGGATCGCGACGTCTGGGGCGTAGTGCCCGACGAGGCCCTCGAACGCAAGCTGAGCGATGTCCAGCAGATCGCTCTGTTTCGACGCTGGCAACAGCTGGGCGACCCGCGCTGGACCACTGGTCCGCATCCCCCCAGTCCCCCCTTCTCCGGCGACCCGCAACTGCGCGTCGTCGTCGAACACCTCCAGCACCGCGATTCCCGGTCGAAGCGTTAACGCGCTAGCCGCATGCCCTCACTCCACTTGGGAGAGTGAGGTCGGGGACGAGGGTGGAAAGAACGACTCGGTTTCGCCTCGAGTGAGTTGCCGGGATACTACGATGCGCGCGAGACAGCCGCGACGGCTGTCCTACCGATCGAAGATTTTCTTGAGGGCGTAGAGAGTGGTGTCGCGGCCCGCTCGAGCGATCGAGGTGGTCAACGGGATGTGCTTGGGACAGACGGCTACGCAGTTCTGCG
>JBQCJB010000067.1:0-9344 GCA_051953155.1 Aureliella sp.
CGCCCTGGTGCTGACCGGCGCCCTGTTGCTGACCTGCGCCCTGTTGCTGACCTGCGCCCTGTTGCTGACCTGCGCCCTGTTGCTGACCTGCGCCCTGTTGCTGACCTGCGCCCTGTTGCTGACCTGCGCCCTGTAGTTGACCTGCGCCCTGTTGTTGACCTGCATCTTGTTGCTTACCGGCACCCTGTTGCTGGTCTGCATTCGGTTGTCTGCCGCTGCCCTGTTCGGTCCCTGCACGTTTCTGGTCTGCGGCCGAGGAAGACTGGTTGTCCGTTCGCTGGCCAGCCGGCTGCTGTCCCTCAGACTGCTGTCCCTCAGACTGCTGACCCTTGGACTGCTCACCCTTAGGCTGCTGCCCTTTGTCGGGGCGTGAGCCTTCGGGGGCGGAAGTTTCGTTTGCCTGGTTCCCTGACGCTGGCTGGGGCTGACGCTGGCCAGACGCTTGCGAGCCGGCTCCGCCCTGAGCCTGCTGGCCGGGTTGGTTTTCGCGCATGTATTCGCTAATCCGCTCGAACGCGTCGCCGTCGTGTGTCGGCTTGCTGCGTCCTGGCTGCTGAGCCCCTTGTGTTCGGCCATTGCCACTCCCCTGTGACGGCTGGCGCCCAGACGCGCCTGCGTCTTCCGACAGCTGCGTGCCCTCGGCGTCGCCGCCCGAAGTCCCTTGCGAACCGCCCGCCCCGCGCTGACCGCCTCCCTTGGACGATTGCTGTCCCTGACCCTGACCCTGACCCTGACCCTGACCCTGACCCTGACCCTGACCTTGCTGACCTTGCTGACCTTGACCTTGCTGACCTTGACCCTGTTGGCCCTGACCCTGTTGGCCCTGGCCTTGTTGTCCTTGGCCTTGTTGGCCTTGGCCTTGTTGGCCTTGACCTTGTTGCCCTTGATCCTGTTCGCCCTGGTCTTGTTGGCCTTTGTCCTGACGGCCCTTGCTCTCTTGGCCCTTGCTCTCTTGGCCTTTGATCTGTTGGCCTTTGATCTGTTGGCCTTTGCCTTGATCTGGCTGGTCTTGATTGGGTTGCTGGCGGTCGTCGGCGGGTGTTTGCTTAGGAGGCGTTTGTTCAAGGGGCGTTTGTTCGCTCGGCGCTGCGGGGTCCACATCCGCCGGGGGCAGCTCGGCTGGCGGCTTGTGACCGGGATCGGTTTCGGCAAAGGCCTCGGGCTCGACGATTTCGATCACCAGCGGTTCGGACCGCGCCGTGTTCGGGGCGGGCTTGCCGGTCACCGGGTCGTGCCGGTTGTCTTCCGCTGTGGCGATAAACTCGAAGCGATCGCCGGGGCGGGCGCTATACTCGGCCGCGCGGAAGCGCCAGGTCTTCACTTGGCGACCTACCGCACCTTCGCTTTCCAGCAACATGGCTTCGCTGGCGACCATATCGTAGCGCCGCATCTCCAGTTCCAGCCGCGTGAGCCCAAAGTCCGGATCGCTGGCGCGGACCTCGATATTCGCCTGGCCGCTGGGCAGCATGCGCAGCGTGCGGTTTTCAGGACCGGGGATGCTGACTTCCGGCGGGACGTCGGCGAGGATACGAACGCTGTATTCGATCGGCTGCTCATTGCCGTCGCCGCGCTGGTTGTAGCCGCGAATGCGGTAGCGTGTCAGCGTCGGGTTGTCGCCGGACGCGTTGACGCGCAAAAGCCAATCGCCGGTCAATCGACGATCGTCGACCTTCATCTCTTGTAGCGCTCGCGACCGCAGCAATTCGCCGCTCGCGTCGACTTCCGGATCGATCTCCAGGCGTCCGCGACTGAGTGGCTGGCTGGCAACGGCCGTCACCGTCGCGACCGAACCCTCGATCGCCTCAAACTCGCCCACGGCCAAATTGCGCTCGGGCAATTTTGTATAGGCGGGAAAGACGATTCTCACCTTCTCCAACGTCACCGCTGGTAGGCGGCTGAGCGTGACGCGATAGGGACCGCTGACCAGATCGCCCGCTTCGACCCAGTAGTCGAGTTCCTGCTGCACGCCACGGCGACCGGGAGAATCGCCTGGCAAGACCGTGCTGATGGAGCCGGCGTAGTGGTAACCCTCGGTAACCGCTTCGAGTTCCTTCACCCGATTGCGGACTTGGCCGTCGAGCGTACTGAAGCGGATGCGGACCGGTTCGCCCGAGAGCATGCCGCGCAGTTCGACATCGATCGCCAGCGGTTTGCCTTGGGTGACCTGCGAGCTGCCCGGGGTCAACGAGACCAACTGCACGCGCGAGGGGGCCGCGATCGACGCCCAAGGCATCAAAATTCGCTGGCCGGTCGCGAGCACGCTCTTGGGAGAAACCATGCCATAGACGGCGATGACGGCTAACAGCAATAGCGTGGCTCCGACCAGCTTGATCAAGCCGCGCGTGTCAATCGACGCTGATGGGTCGTCACCATGGATATGCCGAGCCGCATGCCGCGCCAGCCCCGCCATGATCCCGCGCGGCACGCCGTTGTCGGGCATCGACTCCAGTTGCAACCAACTAAGCAAACCGGTCTTCAGCTCCGGTTCGGCTTGTTCGATGCGCTGGGCAGCGTACTCGGGGTTGATGCGATGAACGACGAGCGGAAGGACATGCCACACGAAGACCCAAGCGGTAAAGCCCGTCAGCCCCAGCCAAACCGCCCAGCGCCCGAGACTCGACAGCGGCATCAGCCAATGTTCGCCCAAGCACACCACCAGCCAAGCCGCTGACAATGCGGCCACCCAACCGATCACGTACAGCGACAGGTCGAGCAATTTGATAAAGCGACTGGCGCGCCTGAGGTGCAGCCGCAGCATGTCGCGAATTTGGTCGGACGGCGAAACCGAACTGCCCCCCTGCGCAGAGCGTCCTGGCGGCGTCTGGCCAGTACGGACGCGATCGGATGACGCTGAAGATGAGGCAGACATGCCTGGTTGCAGTCCTGTTTCGGGGCGGCGCGGCTCAGAAGGACGAGTTCCGGTACGGTTCTTCCATTATAGCCCGCAGCCTTCAAGCGGCGGCCCGGATTTGAGCGACCCATGCGGACTTCGCGGAGAACCCGCTACGCTCTATCATACGGAACGGCCCTTTCATTACGGAGCAGAGCGCCTGGACAATTGGAGCTGTCCAGGCTTCGACTGCTTTTTGAACTCCCCCAAGGGAACCCAGATGACAGCTTGTAACGGCGAGTCGCCTTCTTTTATCCATCTGAGCCCTCGGGATACCGTCGTCGTGGCTCTCCGAGAACTGCCCAAGGGGACTCGGTTGCAAGTCGGCGGGCGTGAGATCGAAACTCTGCAGACGATCCCGCCGGGGCACAAGCTGGCGATCGCGGCGGTCGAGGCCGACCAGCCGATCTTGAAGTTTGGCTGGCCGATCGGATTGACCACGCGCGGTGTCGCGGTCGGCGAACATGTGCACTCCCACAATCTGCGGTGCGATCACGCGATCGACCTCGATGCAATTGCGACGGAAATTCCCGCGGCGCCCGAGCCCATCGGGGGTCACACGTTCGAAGGCTACCTGCGTCCGTCAGGGCAAGTCGGGACGCGCAACTATTTGGCGATCATCAGCAACGTCAACTGCTCGGCGTCGGCGGCTCGCATGATTGCCCAGCACTTCAACACCGATGCGTTAAAAGACTATCCCAATGTCGACGGCGTGGTCGCCTTTCGTCATGAAGGGGGCTGCGCCATGCGCTACGATGGTTCGCGGCACCGCATGCTGGCGCGAGTATTGGGAGGCGTCGCGCGGCACCCAAACATCGGCGGATTTATCCTGATCGGCTTGGGATGCGAACAAGGCACGCTTGGACACTTGATCGAATCGCAAGGCTTGACGCAGATCCAGGTTCCTGGAAATCTGCGCGGGGGCAACGGTAGCGCTGCCGCGGTGGCCGTTGGTTCCGGCAAGGACCTGCGCAACACCGTCCCGATCCTTTCGATACAAGACGAAGGGGGAACGCGAAAGACGATCCAGCGCGGCGTCGAGTTAGTCAAGCAAATGTTGCCGAGCGTTAACGAGGCCCGACGTTCGACAGTGCCGGCCAGTCGGCTGATCCTAGGCACCAACTGCGGCGGTTCCGATGGCTACTCGGGCATTACCGCCAACCCGGTGCTCGGCTGTGCGTCGGACATCATCGTCGCCTGTGGCGGCACCACAGTTTTAGCCGAGACCACGGAAATTTACGGAGCGGAACAGTTACTGACGCGCCGCGCGCGCACGCCGGAGGTGGCTCACAAGTTGCTCGAGCGCATCGAATGGTGGAAGTGGTACTGCTCGGTCTTTGGCGAAGAGATCGACAGCAATCCCTCCGTCGGCAACAAGGCTGGCGGTCTGACGACGATCACGGAGAAGTCGCTGGGGGCCGTGGCCAAAACGGGAAACACCGCGCTAGAAGCCGTCTATGAGTATGGCGAGCCGATCACGGCCAAAGGCTTTGTTGTCATGGACAGCCCTGGCTTTGATCCGGCCAGCGTGACGGGGTTGGTCGCCAGCGGCGTCAATCTGGTCGCATTCACGACGGGCCGCGGAAGCTGCTTTGGCTGCAAGCCGGTCCCGAGTTTGAAAATCGCTTCCAATACGGCTCTCTACCGGCGGATGCCCGAGGACATGGACTTCAACGCGGGCCAGGCGGTCGAAGGCCGCTCCGTTCAAGAGCTGGGCCACGAACTCTTTTTGCAACTGCTGCGAGTTGCCAGTGGCGAAAAGACCAAGAGCGAATTGCTCGGGATCGGCGACGACGAATTCGTACCGTGGACCGTCGGACCAGTGCTGTAATGGCCCTACGAGATCGCCGGAACATCGGCGTCGAGTTCGCAAAGGAGCGAGCTGGTCAAACAAGCCGCAGCGGCTGCTCTGGCGCGGCGAAACAGGCGGCTAGCAGTTCCTCGATCGTGGACGGAGCATTGAGGCGAGCGGCGGGGCGCCAGCGAAATCCACCCAGTGGAACAGCGTTGATCGCCGCGATGCGTCCGGGCTCGAGCGTACCGAACCGTGCCGCCAGACCGATCGCTCGAGCCGCCTCGTTGCTGATCGCCGCCAAAGCTTCGCTCGGTCGCAAGCCAGCGTGCAACGCCAGTGCGGTCCGCGCTTCTTGCCACAGGTTCAGATCGGGATTGCTGCTGCGCGAATCGGTGCCTAAGACGACGCGAATCCCGCGGGCGGCAAACTCGGACAACGGATACGGCGCGTGGTCAAAATGCCGATGGGTTCGCGGGCAGTAGACCACGCTCAGGTTTTGGCGATGCTGGGCGATCGCGTCCAATTCCAGCGCATTCAAGTAATTGCCATGAATGAGCAACGCGTGGGCCGCGCGGCCGAGTGCCCGACAGGCCTCTGCAATCAGCTGCGGCGAGCGAGCGGGCGGAGGTACGTCCAGTCGCGAAAACAGTTCGGCAAAAGGGCCGGTGCCACTGTCGATCCACTCGCGTTCCGCCGGGCTTTCCGCCAAATGCATGGCGACCAAGCGATTGTCTCGGGCCGCATCTTCGAGCGTGCGCCGCCACAGCGGTTCGGGCGTCGAGTACGGCGCGTGCGGGGAGACGCCGAGAGCTTGCAGACAGTCTGGCCAGCTCGCGCGGGGCGACTGCTCGAGTTGCTCGCGCCATGCGAGGGCAGCCGCCGAGCGCTCGGGGGTCAGCCCCAGCTGTTCGACGCAGGCGACGACTGCCGGCCATCGCCGCGCCGGCGCGAACGAGCTGCGCAGCTGCTGCCACTGCTCCAGCGGAAACTGCTGCCGAAGATCCTCGGGCCAGCGGCGGTGCTCGACGTCCAGTGACTCGGCCGCATCGCTGGCATCGTTGGCGTCGCCGGCAAGGGCGTCGCTGGCTGCAACGGCATCGTTGGTGGCGCGCGCCAGATTCAGGGGAGTCCAGGGAGGGGTGACGATGTCGGCCAGCGCGGCGACGCCCGCGTGGTGCGACTGCGCCAGCCCCGTGCGCAGCGCCTCGACCAGTAGGGCATCCGCTTGGCCGGCCCGCTGAGCTCGCTGCTTCAGCACGCACCCGATCCACTGAGGAAAATCTTTGCCCGCTGGTAGCGGCGCGGTCAGATCGCTGAACTCCAAGTGCGTGTGTGGATTGACCAGACCGGGCAGCAGCGCATACCCTTCACAAGTGACGTCGGGTCGTTGGTCCAGACGGCCGGTGGTTTCGACGATTCGACCGTCGCGCACTTCCAACTGGCCGGGGGCGAGGACCTGCGTTGCGGAAACGACGACGACGTCGGCCTGCAGGCGAAAAACTCGACTCCGATCCATGCCTTGGCGATTTCATTAACGGATGCGAATGGAAACGGAAACTCAGCGGCGACTAACCAAGCGATTTTACGTCGGCGACACGGTCGACGTCGCTCGTAGGCTGCTCGGCGCGCTGCTGGTGCGCCAGTTGGACGGCGTGCGACTAAGCGGGATCATCGTCGAAACGGAAGCTTATCTTCCCACGGACGATCCTGCCAGCCACAGCCACCGGGGGCCCGGCCGCCGGAACGCGGCCATGTTCATGCCGGCGGGAACGCTGTATGTCTACACGATCCACGCGAAGTATTGCCTCAACATCGTAACCGAATCCCAAGATGTCGGCGCGGCCGTGTTGGTCCGCGCCCTGGAACCGTGGCAGGGGCTGGAACGCATGCGGGCATTGCGAGGCAAGGTCGAGCCGCGCGACCTGTGCAGCGGGCCGGCCAGGCTGTGCCAGGCGATGGCCATCGATACGGCTCAAGACAAACTCGATCTGGTCAAGTCCGAAGAAATCTGGCTGGAAGAGGCGCCGCCTGTCGTTCGTCAGCGGCCGTGGACGGTGACCGCCACCTCGCGGATCGGCATCTCGTCAGCCCAGGACTTGCCCTACCGATACTTCATCGACGGTCACCACTGCGTTAGCGGCCTGGCGCGGCAGCATAGCCAAAAACGCGACTGGACTTTTCGGTAGGGCCCTTCGACCCTTCACAAGCCAACGCAAGCGAGCCGGTTAAGGCTGGCCAGCGGAACCGCCGACGCGGAGCGCGGTGAAGGCCTGTGTTTGCGCGGTGATCGCGCGTTCGGTCGGCAGTCGCTCCATGCTGCTGGCTCCGTAAAAGCCGGCTAGCTCGGGCACTTGCTCGAGGATGGTGGCTGCATCGCTCGGCTCGGCGATGGGGCCACCATGGCAGAGCACCAGGACGTCGCCGCGCTGGCTCCGGGCCGCAGTCGCCATCTCGCGGAGCCTGGGGACGCACTGGTCGAGCGTCAGGGCAGTCTGGGCACCGATCGAGCCGCTGGTCGTCAGCCCCATGTGCGCCACGACGATGTCCGCCCCGGCCCGCGTCATGGCCGCGGCTTGGTCCGCATCGAAGGCATACGGCGTAGTCAGCAGGTCGAGCCCGTGGGCTGCCGCGATACAGTCGATCTCCAGTTGGAAACTCATGCCGGTTTCTTCGAGGTTTTGACGGAACACTCCGTCGATCAGTCCGACGGTCGGAAAGTTCTGGATACCCGCAAAACCCATCGATTTGAGTTCGCGCAAGAATGAGTCGCGGATCATAAACGGATCGGTTGCGCACACGCCCGCCAGCACGGGCACGTGGCTTACCGCCGTCAGCACTTCATAGCCCATCTCGCGTACGATCGCGTTGGCATTTCCGTAGGGCATCAGACCCGAGAGCGACCCGCGACCGGCCATGCGAAAGCGGCCCGAGTTGTAGATGACGATCAGATCGATGCCGCCGGCCTCTTCGCACTTGGCCGAGATGCCCGTGCCTGCCCCGCCGCCGACGATTGCTTCGCC
This sequence comes from Aureliella sp., assembly GCA_051953155.1. GTDB lineage: Bacteria > Planctomycetota > Planctomycetia > Pirellulales > Pirellulaceae > Aureliella. The sequence continues at coordinate 7,706 of JBQCJB010000067.1, forward strand.
GCGGGCGACTTTGGCGTGCAGCCGCTTGAGTATTTCTGCGCGCGACTGGCCAGCCACTCTCAGGTCCCTTCGATCTTCACCAGTGCCTCACGACGCTCGCGCCGCAGCTGGCCGCATGCAGCCTGGATGCGATCTCCTTTGCGTTCGCGGAACTGGACGTTGATACCTGCGTCGACCAGGATCTTGCGAAACTGGGCGCGGGCAGTGGGGCTGGGCGTTTCGTACGGCAGGCCTTCGACCGGATTGTAAGGAATGACGTTCAGCATGCTGGTCCGGCCGCGCAGCAGGGAGGCCAACTGCCGGGCACACTGGACGGTGTCATTGATGCCGGCTAGCAGCACATACTCAAACGTCAGCCGCCGGCTGGTGGCTTGAAAATAGCGCTCAGCGGCCTCCATGATGTCGCGAATTCCGATGCGTTTGTTGACTGGAACCAGCCGGTCGCGCAGTTCGTCGTTTGGTGCGTGCAGGCTGATCGCCAAATGGAAAGGCGTCGCATGGCTGGCCAGTTTATCGATCGATGCCGGCAGGCCGACGGTGCTGATCGTAATGCGTCGCGGGCTGATGCCGAGCCCGGTTGGAGACTTCGCCACTTCCAACGCGGCCAGCACATTGTCGAGATTGGCCAGCGGTTCGCCCATGCCCATCATGACGATATGGCTGAGGCGTTCCTCGGCTGGCAGCAGTCGCTGGAGCCGCAACATTTGCTCGAGGATCTCGCCGCGCGTTAAACTCCGCTCGACGCCGTCCAGACCGCTGGCGCAGAACACGCATCCCATCGCGCAGCCGACTTGGCTGCTGACACAGATCGAACGCCGCAGGCCGTCGCGGAGGAGCACGCATTCGACTCGCCCGCCGTCGGCCAGCTGGACAAGCAGTTTTTCCGTGCCGTCGTCAGCCTGCTGGTGCGTGGCGATGGTTGCGGTCCACAGCCGAAAACTCTTGCCTAGCAGCTCGCGGAGCGACTTGGGCAGGTCGCTCATCGCGTCAAACGACTCGGCCCGTCGCTCGTAAATCCAGCTGAGAATTTGCCGCAAGCGGAACGCAGGCAGTCCCTGTTCGGCGAGCCAATTGGCCAGCTCGTCCTGGGAGAGATTTAGCAGGTGGGGCAGAAGCGGCCCGTCGGACATCGCACAGTTTCAAATTCAAGTGACAAAAAAGAGCGGCCTACCACAGTTTTAACCCGCAGCAGCGAATAAGAATAGAGTTCCTCAAAGTAGGACAGCCCTCCGGGCTGTCACTTTCGCCGGCCATCTGCATAGCTAACTGCGGTCGAAATGAAGGCTAGAGAAGAGAAAAGTAGGACAGCCCTCCGGGCTGTAACTTCGAAGGCTGAAGAATGAGAAGAAGGACGGACAGCCTAGAAGGCTATCCTACTGACAGAGAAACACTGACGGACAGCCTAGAAGGCTATCCTACTGGGAGGGTAGACGCTTGGAAAATGAGAAAGGGGCGATTGTTCGGCGGCCGGCGGGATTGAGAAGTCCGACGGTCATCAGCCTTCAATTGGCGGGTTGGCTGGTGCTGGTCAGTCTGTTCCTGCCGACCAGTCGTGGTTGCAATGGGACGGTGATTCGGCCCGTCGACGGCATCTCGGCGGCTTGGGTCGCACCGGTACACGTGCGCGACATCGTCGGCG
>JBQCJB010000068.1:0-2255 GCA_051953155.1 Aureliella sp.
CGACCACTTCGTCGTCGCCGTCGCTCATGGTCAAGCCGACATCGAAACGCTCGGCTCGGAGCGCATCGATTATTGGGCCTTGGGTGGTCAGCATCAGGCAGAAACCCTTTCGGCGCAGCAGCCGTGCATTCGTTACTGCGGATCGCCACAGGCGCGGGGACTCGATGAACCGGGCGCCCATGGATTCGTGCTGGTCGATATCGACGCGCAGCGCAACCTGCAGGCCCATCAGGTCGAGGTCGATCTGGTGCGGACCAGCGTTCAGGAAATCGATTCCGACGATGTGGCGCTCGGACGCGACTTGCGTCAATTGTTGGCGAGGCGAGTGGCGCGGCTGCAGAGCGAATCGGCCGGCCGGCACGTCTTGGTGCACTGGCGCGTGCATATGGACCTGGAGAACGCCAGCGTCGTCGGCCCCGCTGCATTGGAAGAGCTCCTGGCCTGGCTGCGTCGCGAGTTTGGACATGGCTCGCCCGCCTGTTGGTCGACTGGGATCGAGATCCTGCCGCCCAAGCAGCTGCCTAAAAAGTGGCAAGACGAAGATACGATCCTGGGCGATTTCCTCCGCGTGGCGGCTGGGCATCGCAAAAACTCCGCCAAGGAGTTGAATTTGAAGCCGCTGGTCGATGGCGAAACGCCCGGCGGAGCGCATTGGGCGGCGGCGCTATTGCCGGCTGACCCGACCGCACAGTTGGCCATGCTGGAACGATCGACCTTGCTGGGAGTGGACATGTTGCGCGGGCATCAGATCGATCTCGTCGCACCGACCCGCCGCTTCGGAGGACTGGAAAAATGAAAATCAAGGATGCGCAGGTCGATGGTTTTGGCGTTTGGTCTGGCCTGACCGTCGATGGTTTGCCCGACACGATGAGTGTCTTTTACGGGCCCAACGAAGCCGGCAAGACGACGCTCATGCAGTTCTTGCGGACGATGTTCTACGGCTTTACGCCCGAGCGGCGTCAGCGGTATCTGCCGCCGGTCCATGGCGGCAGGCCGGGCGGGGCGATCCGCGTGACCGGGCCTGGCGGCGGCTACGAGATCTCGCGCCGCGCACAATTGGACCAAGGAGGTGTGGCTGGCCAACTGTCGGTCACCGGCTCCGATGGTTTGGCCCAAGGGCAACATCGCCTGTCGATGCTCATGGGCTCGATCGACGAAACGATTTTCACCAACGTGTTCGCCATCGGTCTCCGCGAGCTGCAGGAATTGAGCACGCTGGACGACACGGCGGCCGCCGATGAACTGTACAAACTCTCTAGCGGCTTGGACCGCGTGTCGCTGGTCGATGTGACTCGCCAACTGCGCGCAGCGCGGCAGCAGGTCGTCGGCATCACGCCCGAAGCCGGGCAGATGCAACAGCTGATGCTCAAACGCGAGAAGCTCCGCGATGAGATCGACGGCCTGACCGCTCGCGGCCGTCGCTGGGCGGAACTGGCCGCGCTCCGAGCCACTCAGCAAGGAGAGCTCGAGGAACTCAAGCAGCGCATCGAGCAGTGGGAACTGGAATCGCGAACCTTCGAAGTCGCCATTCAAGTGCGCCCCAACTGGCAGCAGCGGGCGGCCCTAGCCGACCAGATTAGCGCTCTGAACGCGCGGACCGATGTGCCCGAATCGGCCGCCGCCAAACTGAAAAACATCAACGAAGAAGTCGCACAGCGACAGGCGAAACTCGCCGAGCTCAAGCAACAGCGGCGCGGTCTGCGCGAACGCTCCCGCAGTCTGCCGCTGCGGCCGAGCCTGTTGAAATTGACTCCCAAGATCGAAGCCGCTTCAGAACAGGCGCCGTGGATCGGCCAGATCCAAAAGCACATCCAGCGGATCGAATCGCAGCTGTCCCAGACGGCCGAACAACTCCGCGAAGATGCCAAACGCCTGGGCATCTCCGACGAAGATTGCGAAGCCCTGTTGTCGGACCGCCGCATGGCCCGCATGCCCGACCTGTCGCCTCAAGCCATCAGCCAGTTGTCCGAACCGGCGCGCGACGTCCGCATGTACATGTCGCGCATGAAGCAAGCCAAACAGCAAAGCGAAGTCGACAAGAAGGAAGCCGAGCGGCTGGCCAAGGAGCTGGCCGGCGCGCTGGCCACGCGCGAGCACGACAGTCTGCACGCTGCCATGACCAGCACCAGCGACTTGATCGGACTGCTCCGCAAGCGTTTGCAGATCCAGGAAGCTCTCGACAAACAAATCCACCGCCGCCAGCAACTGGAAGAAGAAGCGGTCGATTTGGCGGCCGACGAAGCTCTGCCGGTCGA
>JBQCJB010000069.1:0-4144 GCA_051953155.1 Aureliella sp.
ATCTGCGGGTCGATCCGGTCAAACGGTAGCTAGAATAACCTATCAACCTGGAGGTACAAGCAGGCTAGGTGGAATTTGCCGGCTGCGTGCCCCTGGTTGTCTAGGTAGACAATACGTTGCAGCCGAGAGCGAAAAACATTCCCTTCGTTAAAATTTTTAAAGTTCGCGCCTCCCGCCCAGTCGCGCCCTAGAGTCTCAACTTGGATTTGCTCGGGCGCGGTCGCTGACGATTAGGTAGCGCCAGCCCGCTTTCTCGATCGAACTCGTCGGGCGCCCGCACGTTTTCCAGGTCCTTGGTCTCGCGCCGCCAAGCGTCCAAGGCTGCGCGGTGACGTTCTATTTCGGACGCTAGCAAACCACCTTGAACGGACGGGTGTGCGCCCAAAAGATTGTTCAGTTCGTGCGGGTCGGACTGGAGATCATAAAACTCCTCCTCCGGCCGGGGCGCAGCGAAACACTGACTCTGCTCGCTAGGCAGTTGCTTGGCGTCGCGGAGCCGCCGCATCTCGACGAACGTGGGACTGCGGACCGCGTCGGCTGGCGGCGTCAGTGGCAGCGTGGCGTCGAGATTGCGAATGTATTTGTACCGTGGACTGCGGACCGCCCGCTCGAAAGCGTCGTAGTCGTGCCAGTTGTGCTCGGCGAAAGCGAAATCACGATGCTTGCGCGATGGATCAGCGAGTACGCTGGCGAAGGACTGGCCTTGCATGCTCGCCTTCGGCTGCACGCCGGCCAGTTCCAAGAACGTCGCCCCCAGATCGATCGAACTGACCAGCGCGTCGGACTTCTGACCGGCTGCTATCCGCGCCGGCCAGCGGACCAGCAACGGTGTGCGGATGCCGCTTTCATAAAGCGTCGTTTTGCAGCGCGGAAACGGTCGGCCGTTGTCCGTCATGAAGACGACCAGCGTCTGATCCGCGATCTGTTGACGATCCAGTTCATCGAGCACTCGCCCGACGTAGCCGTCCAGGCGCGCGATCTCGTCATAGTACAGAGCCAGATCCGCGCGCACTTTGGGCGTGTCGGGCAGGTACGGAGGCACGACAACTTCCTCCGGCGTGTGCGGGCGAGGGATGATGTTGGCGGCATAGTCGCGATGCGGATCCAAGGCGGCCAACCACAAGAAGAAAGGTTTGTCGCGCGGCCTCTCCTCGAGCGTCTTGACCCAGTTGGCACAGCCGCTGGCGTTCTGTTTGTCCTCGAGCACCGCTTGCGCCGCGCCGGCCGCGTCGGCTGGCAGTTGAAAGCCCGCAGCCGAGGCTTCGTCGACTTTGTCAAAACGGTTCTTCACCGCATTACCCAGGTGCCACTTGCCGGAGGCAGCCGTGTAGTATCCGGCTCCCTTGAGCAGCTCGACAAACGTCACCTGCTCCGCCGGCAGCGGCCAATGGAGCTGCTCGGCGTCCGTGTTATGCGGATAGCGACAAGTAATGATGCTCGAGCGACTCGGACTGCAGGAACTGCAGGTCAGCATCGCGTTATTGAAGGACAACCCGGCCTTGGCCAGCCGATCGATGTTCGGTGTGCGCACGTGCGGGTTGCCCCCGGCACCGTAGTCCTCGGCGCCCATGTCGTCGGCGATAATCAGCACAATATTCGGCTTGCTGGCTACCAGAGGGCTGGCTGGATCGGCCGCAGTAAGAATCGCCGGGGACGACAGCGGCAAAAAGTCAGCCGCGCACAAACAGATGCTCACTGCCATCGCTGGCAGCGACCAGCGAACTGGAAATTTCATCGATGGAACCCTCGCGCTAAGGAGCGTGACGAATCGGGGCGATGCGCGCGAAAAATTTGACGGCAGCCAATCTCTCAGCCTGCCGCCAATGACTCAACCGGCAGCCAATCACTCAGCAGATGGCGCCGTGCACGGCCAAGCGATTCGCGCCGCGCAACCGCCCTCGGACAGGTTGTCGATCGTAACATATCCGCCCGCCTCTCGCGCAATCCGTTGGGCCTTCGCCAGCCCCAAGCCCAACCCGCGCCCCGCTTCGCGGCCGCTGAAGTAAGGATGGAACGCATGCTGGCGAGCCTGCTCGCTCAGGCCGGCTCCATCGTCGAGAATGCTGACCACCGCCAGCGCCTCACATGATTGGGGCTCTGCACCAGCCGGCGCTCGCGCGTCCTTAGGCTCGAGGCTCAAGACGACATCGATCCTTTCCGCAGCCGCTTCCAGAGCGTTGCGCAGCAGTGCCCAGAGTGCTTCGCGGACCGCCGCCGGGTCGCTGCCAATGACCAGAGGCTGCAGCGCCACCGAGTGAACAGCGCGGACGGCCGCTCGCAGTGGCGGCTCATCTGGCAATTCCAGAGTCAGCGTCAGCCCCCGAGCGCTGGCCCACGGCCGGGCCTTCTCCACGACGTCTTTCAGCAGCGCCGGCAAGTCGATGGAGGCGACTTCGGTCATCGGAGGACGAGCCACGGCCATCAGATCAGCGATCATCTCGCCGCCGCGCATCGCCTGGTCGACGATGCTGGACAACAACTGCCGCTTTCGCTCGCTGGTTTCCTCTTCCGCCAACATCCGCGCCCGTGAAGCGATGTTGGCCAAGGGGTTGTTCAGCTCATGGCTCAAGCCGTAGGCCATGTCATAGGCGATCGCCCGCGCCGTGTCGCCCGCCAGCGTAATCTCGTCCGCGTGAGATAGCTCGTCAGGCTGCCGGTTCGCGTCTCTGGGAGCGCGCCGTCTCTCGAGGCACAGCCGAGCGGTGGCGGCTACCAGACGCACCAACCGCTGGCGCGCATCGCCGCTGTGATTTTCATCGGCCGACCCTGCCGAGCCGCCGGAATCGGCGCTCGCCAGCCACTCGAGCCACAGGTCAGCGGTCAGCGCATCGTCAAGGAGTTCGTAGTCATCAACGCGCGCAGCGTCGTCCGAGAGCGCATGGTCATCGGCGGACGCTGGAACGCTTGACGCGCGCAAGCGCAGCCAAGCTCCAAAACAATTGTCTTCGCTGGCCAGTTGGCGGAGGCCGCTCGCCGGACACGGCTGTCGGACCACCTGCGCATCGAGGCTGCCAGGAGCGGGCAAAGAGTCCGCTTGGCCGAGTGCCGTGCTCGCTTGGGGCGCGGTGGCGACCATCCATTCGAGCAATCGCAGCGACGTCTGTTCGGCCCACGCGTCCATCACCTTGCAGCGACAGGCGCTTACGCGGACACAGGCTTGTCGATCTCCAGCAAATCGCACACGCGATCAATCAGACGATCGACCGTGAACGGCTTTTGGAGGAAATCGTCGGCGCCGGCGGCTCGCAAGTCGACCACCTTCTCCGGTTCGATCATGCCCGAAATGCAGATGATCTTCACCGCGTCGAGCGTCTTGTCGCTCCGCACGCGCTGGCAGACCTCTTTGCCGTTGATGTCCGGCAGCATGACGTCCAGCACAACGATATCGGGGCGAAACTCCTTCACGCCCATGCCAGCAGCAAAGCCGTTGTTGGCGGTGCGGATGTCGAAACGCCCGTCGCGTTCGAACGCGTCCTGCATCAGCTCTACCAGGTCTTGATCGTCGTCGACAATCAGCAGCTTCTTCTTGCCGTCTTCCAACGCGTCGGTCGGAATGCCGTTGTCCTTCATAAAGCTGAACAGCTGATCGCGCGGAATTCGCCGGAAACGGCTGCCGGGAACGCGAAAGCCTTTGAGTGAACCGTTGTCAAAACAGCGAATAATCGTCTGCTGGCTGACCTTGCAGATTTTCGCCGCTTCGCCGGTCGTGAATACCGTCTTCATACGCGCGTCCACCCTGCCGGCTCCAGCCGGCGCACATGAAGGAGGCCCCTGCCGGTCGTCCTGACCGGGGTGGGGCGGGACCCGTCCCTGGAAGTCGCAACCTCACTCCCGGCACACCCGACGGTGGCTCAGGAAGGGCGTGAGCAACGGTCCGCGCCTGGGGGTCTGACGAAGCGGAACAAGATGGTGAAGCTCGGAGGTCAAACCGCCGCGGAATTCTAACCCGCACCGGTTCCCTGTCAACGCGATCCGACCCGCTCTGTGCCCCTTAGCTAGTTACCAGTAGTCGGCAGACCGGGCGCACGCGGCGCCGATCGCCCGGACCCCGCAACCTTCCGGGGCCGCGGGGATAACCCATTCTACGTCCGTTGTCCTGCCCGCATGAGCCGCCGTCGGCCGTCGGACCGCCGCCCCGTCGCCA
>JBQCJB010000070.1:0-3191 GCA_051953155.1 Aureliella sp.
CACGTCTCGCCAGGCCCATAGACTTGGAGAGGGTCGCCGCTGATCGCCGCATAGGTGGAGGCTCCCGGCAACGGGGTTTCGCGCACACCGCGCTGAGAAACGCCGTAGGCCGGATCGCCGGCGCCGCAGGCTGCGACCGTGTGCGAGCCCGAGATTTTCACGAATCGCGAGCGCTCGATATTGCCGCTCGCCAGGAAGCTTGGACCTTGGACCATTTTTTCAAACCTCAGAGGCAAAAATCAGTTGAACGGGTAAAAGTGTCCGCCGGTTAGCTCGCCGGCGGCGTCGGTCATGCGTGCCGAAAGCTTGGGACTACTCGCCCCGCTTCACCATCGCTTCGACTTCGGCGTAAGAGAGCACCTTCCCGCTGTTGGCCATTTCGGTATAGCGCTCCACGACGCGATCATGGAAATCGCCGCTGTACTTATCGGGGCCAGCCGGCGATTCACCGCCGGGCACCATGCGCGTGGTCGGCGAGGACCGCTGGGCGTACCGCTCGAGCTGCTCGATGTGCTTATCGAACGCTTCGCTGCCCATGTCGGAGCCGTGCGAGTACAGGCACGTTTCCATTTCCTGGTCGACGTCGACGAAGTGCGGATACTGTTGGTACAGATCCTTGATGCGCACCGTGCGATCGGAATCAACGGCCCGCTGCTCGAGCTGAACGAGGGCTTTCCGCATCTGCCCCATTTCTTGCATGTTCTGGGCGTTGGCCGCGGACAGTTGCGAGTATTGATCGGTCAGCGTGGCGTGTTCCTCTTGCAGCAGAGAAAAACGCTCGACGATGGCCTCGTTGTCGTCTTGCACGTGGTAGCGGTTGCGGTTCATTTCGTCGTCGTCTCCCGTTCCACCGCCCGCGCCAAAGCCGCCAGGTGCACCGCCAGTCGGTTGCCCTGCGCCTTGGTCGCCTTGCTGTGGGTTCATTGGTTGCTGGGGCTGGGGTTGAGGCTGGCCACCTTGACCGGCCTGCATTTGGCTCCGCACGAACTGAAACTCGGGAGTTTCCATCAGCGCGGCGATAAGGTTGCGAATCAGAGAGTTTTGGTCACTGGTGCTCGGGTTCATTTCCACGTTTTGGGGCTCCGTAGAGTGCCGTTCCTTCATCGGTTCGGCGCGGGGGATATAAGTGTTTCCGCCGGAAACGACACTAGGCGACGCGAACGAATACCGTTCTTTGGCCGGATCGTCGTCGGCCGAGTAGCGAGCCACCGGCAGCGGCAAACGCGGCGACTCAGGGCCCAGCGCGGCCACCGGATCGAAGTAAGAGCGGCGGCCATCCTTGAAGCGATTCACTTCGACCGATCGCCGCTTTTTTCGCTCGAGCGTGTCAAGCTCGCTGCGCATGTGGTGCTCGTCGGCGAATACCGCAAACTTCGGGTTTTGGTAGCCGATCATGCCAAGCCGATACGGGCCGGCGTAGCCGATCACCTGCGGCTCGAGCGACTTTGGCACCAGGCCTTTATGCGTGTGGCGATCGACGATCGCGGTGTAATTGTTCGTGTCCGCGCGGTCGTTGTGCTCGTCGATGATGTCGGCCAGCTCGCTAACCGAGTAGCGGACCGGATTGCCGTCGTTACCCTTGGTCGAGTGCTCGAGGAAGTAGCAGACGTTGGGCACCGTCCGGTACTTGTCTTCGCTGAAATACTCTTGGGCGCGATCGGCCAGAGGGTCGCCGTAGGCATCGGCCCAGGCATCCCAGACGGCTTGATTTCTTTCGTCGGGGTCCGGCACTCGCTGCATCAGCGCGGCGTGAGCGCGCGGCACGAACTGCCGGTAGCTTTCGCCGGTTTGCGGTCTGATGCTCGGGGAAGATGCGGACATGGCGCTAAGTGGCTTTGCACTTGCGTCAGTCCGTTGTTCGGTCCCGACAAAGAAAGGGTCAAACTAAAAAGTAGTAGCGGGTAAAGGTATCGAACCAATCCGGCCAGGCTTATGAGGCCCGGTTGAGCACCAGCCCACCCGCTATGTGTTCTATTTGTGCGATCGCTGCTCGTTCACGTTGACCGCTTCGAGCGAACCGTTCTGGATAATCAGTTCGATGCTCGGGCGGCCGAAATACGTTTGGTCGCCGATGGCTTTCGACGCGATGCGATCAAGTTGCGCCTTGGCCATCGTCAGCAGGCGGCTTGTTTTATCGGCCGGCTGCTCTTTGTGCGGGGTGTTGTTACTCAAAAGACAATTCCTGTCAACGTAAGTTTGCCGGCCTGCGTCGCGGCTTACGGCGTATCGGTCAGAGCGAGAAACTGAAAGGTCATTTCAGAGGCCGCGCTGTTCGTGATGAAGATTTTCGACACGTCGGCCGTAAGCAGGCATGCGTGATAGCTGTTGGGCGTCCAGATATAGGGCACGTCAGCGACCAGGTTCAACGTATCGTCCGGCGTGCCGCTGTTGTTCGTCTTGAGCGTGCAGTCTTCGCTCGCCAGGATCGCGATCGCCTTCAGCGCCGACACGTCGACAGCCACCAAAACTTCAACGTCCGCTGCGAGGGCGGCCACCGTTTGATTGATGGCGGCCTCTACGTCTCCCTGCGGCGCTTCGGCCGACGATATGGAGAGCGAATTGTTGTAGACACTCTGGTTGATGCTGGCTTGGAACATTGCGACGTCTGCTCGTTATTGGCGAAGGCGCTTTTGCGGGCTAAGTGAGCGTGCAATGTGCGCCGAATCGCCAAACCTGTGAACATCAGTTACGCGCAGAATCTCGTTTTCTCTGCCGGCTCGTTCCAGTAGCGCATGATTTCAGCGACGATCGAGGCCACCGAGAACGGCACGTAGTCGGGGTCGTCGCGGTCGGTCGGGTAGTGTGGCACGTTTTCGTGACCGCCGGCCATGACGGGCGCGTAACGGGCTTGTGCTTCGTCGATCACTTCCCGGTCCCATGGATTCGGCATCGACTGCAAGCCTTTTCGTAGGGCTTCCACGAGGCCTTCTTCGTCGCTGCCCGTGTCCGCGCTTCCGCGGTGATGCGACAAGACGTGCGGGAAGTTCGATTTCGCGTAGTCCACCATTTGATCGAAACCCTTGATCTTTGACGGGTCTTCGCCTTTAGCCAGGCGAGCGCTGATGATTCCCCAACTGCCCCCATTCTTGGCAAAGGCCCCCGACATGATTTGCCGGATGGCTTCGTTATGTGCCTTCGCCTGGTCGGTCATTTCGCGCCAGGTTTGCAAGACGTGTTCGCGCAGATCGCCG
>JBQCJB010000071.1:0-7043 GCA_051953155.1 Aureliella sp.
CTCGTGTTTCCTGTTTCAGGCTTGGTACATAGTTAGCCCTTTCCAGTTTGAGGAGAATAGTCAGTGTTCAATATCGCGCGTATTTGCTTTTGGGCCCTCGGTCTGGCTCTGGTCTCCGCTCTTCCTGCTTCGGCCCAAGACGTTGCCACGTCGGCCTTCAGCATGCCTGCTCAGATTGGTGCTGGTCTAGCGGTTATTGGCGCCGGCATCGGCATCGGTCTGCTGACCAAGGGTGCGGTCGAAGCCACGGCTCGCCAGCCGGAAGCGTTCGGCGACATCCGCATGTTGATGATCATCGCCGCTGCGTTGATCGAAGGTGTGGCTCTGTTTGCCGTTATCGTTTGCTCGTAGTGTTTTGCTCGGCTTCACAAGAGTTGGTTCGTAGGGTGCACGCCATGTCGCTATCACGATTCCTTGCCTGCTGCTTACCGCTGGTTGCCGCTGCCGTGCTGATGCCGCTGGGCGATTCTGCACTGGTCGCGGCTGAGGACAAGCCAGCGGCCGCTACTGCGGCGGCCGGCGAGCATGGGCACGCGGAGCATGAGATCGGTGACCCGACTCACGGCGACGCGTCCGATCTGTTGTACGAAGCGGTCGACTTCCGGGAAGATATGGCGATCTTCACCGCGGTCGTCTTCCTGCTGCTGGTCGTAGGGCTCTATCTGGCCGCATGGAAGCCGATCATGGAAGGCTTGGAGAAGCGGGAGCACACGATCGTCGGCAACATCGAGGCTGCCGAGCGTGCCAATGCCGAAGCGCAGCTCAGACTGCAAGAGTACGAAGCCAAACTGGCCGCGGCCGCCGAGGAAGCCACGCGGATGGTGGCTGGCGCCCGCAAGGACGCCGAAGCGGCCGGGGAGCGGATCATCGCTGCCGCCCAGGAAGAGGCTGCCCGCCAGCGCGAGCGAACGATCGCCGACATCGATGCGGCCAAACGCGCCGCGTTGAGCGAGCTGGCCACCAAGTCGACCGACGTCGCGATGACGCTGGCCCAACGCATCGTTGGCCGCGAAGTCAAAGCGGCCGACCATCAGAACCTGATCCAAGATATGTTAGCCCAACTGCCAAGCCAGAATTGAGTTTGAGCTGATGGAACAACCAGCTGTAAATCATCCGACGGTTTTCGACATCGAGGAACAGCAGGTGGCTGCCTTGTACAGCAAGGCGCTGCTAAATGCTGCCGGCGACCGGGTCGAGCAAATTGTTCAAGAGCTCGAATCGGTCGTCAAAGAATGCCTCGATCGCTTTCCGAAGCTCGAGTTCGCGCTAGGCTCGCCCCGCATCAGCGAGGATGACAAAGCCGCGATGCTCGACCGCATCTTCGGCGGCAAGGTCGACGCGACGCTGCTCAACTTCATGAAGATTCTTTCGCGGCGGCGGCGGCTGGGGGCTCTGCGAGCGATTCAAAAGGCAGCCACAGCCCTCCGCGACGAACAACTCGGTCGGCTGGCCGTGCTGGTCACTTCTTCGCAGAAACTGACCGACGAGCAAAAGCGGGAAATTACCGACAAACTCAAGGCGAGCTTCGGCAAAGAAGTCTCGCTGAAAGAAAAAGTCGACCCCTCGCTGCTCGGCGGTATCATCCTGCGGATCGGCGACCGAGTGTACGACGGCAGCGTCCAAGGCAAGATGCAAGTTCTCCGGCGGGCAGTTGCCGGCGGCGTCGAGCGAGCCATTCGCGATCGCTACGCGTCGCTGCTCTCCTGAGCGTTCCCTAAAAATACAACAGTCAAGTCAACCAACGTAAAACCTGTTTTCGAGGTGTGGTATGAAGTTCAACTCGGACGAGATTGCCTCGGTCATCCAAAAAGAAATCGAGACGTTCGAGAGCCAGATGGACGTGCGCGAAGTCGGCACGGTCCTGGAAGTCGGCGACGGTATCGCGCGGGTCTATGGCCTGTCGGGCGTAATGGCCGGTGAAATGGTTCAGTTCCCCAGCGGCGTGATCGGCCTGGCCTTCAACCTCGAAGAGAACAGCGTCGGTGTGATCATCCTCGGCGATTACTTGACGATCAGCGAAGGGGATGAAGTTCGCGCCCTCGGACGTCTGCTCAGCGTTCCCGTCGGCGACGGCGTCATCGGCCGCGTGCTCGATCCGCTGGGTAACCCGCTGGACGGACGCGGACCCGTCGAATCGACCCAACAGCGTCCGGTCGAAGTCATCGCCACCGGCGTCGCCGAGCGGCAACCGGTCAAGCAACCGCTGCAAACCGGTATCAAGGCCATCGACGCCATGACCCCGGTCGGACGCGGCCAGCGCGAACTGATCATCGGCGACCGCAAAACGGGCAAGACGGCCGTCGCCATCGACGCGATCATCAACCAAAAGAACACGGGCGTAAAGTGCTTCTACGTCGCCATCGGCCAGAAGGATTCGTCGGTCGCCTTGGTCGTCGAAGCCCTTCGCAAATACGGTGCGATGGACTACACGACGGTGATCGTCGCCGGTGCGTCGAGCCCGGCTCCGCTGCAGTACATGGCTCCCTACTCCGGCACGGCCATGGCCGAACACTTCATGTTCAACGGCCAGCACGCGCTGATCGTCTATGACGACTTGAGCAAACAAGCCACCGCTTACCGCCAACTGTCGCTGCTGATGCGTCGTCCCCCAGGCCGCGAGGCATATCCGGGCGACGTCTTTTATTGCCACAGCCGGTTGCTCGAGCGCTCGGCCAAGCTCTCCGACGAAATGGGGGGCGGCTCGCTGACCAGCTTGCCGATCATCGAAACGCTCGAAGGTGAAGTTTCGGCCTACATCCCAACCAACGTGATTTCGATCACCGACGGCCAGATTTATCTGCAGCCCGACCTGTTCTTCTCCGGCGTGCGTCCGGCGATGAATGCGGGTATCTCGGTCTCGCGCGTCGGCGGCAACGCCCAGATCAAAGCGATGAAGAAAGTCGCCGGTGGTCTGCGATTGGACTTGGCTGCCTTTCGCGAGTTGGAAGCCTTCGCACAGTTGGGTACCGAACTGGATCCGGTCACGCAGGCCAAACTCGACCGCGGGTACCGCATGGTCGAACTGCTCAAGCAAGCCCAGTACAAGCCGATGTCGGTCTCCGACCAGGTCTTGAGCCTGTACGCAGCGACGCGGGGTTATATCGACGACGTGCCCGTGCCGCAGGTCCGCCAGTGGGAAAGCGACTTCCTGCAGTTCATCCACGATCGCAAGGGCGAGCTGTTCAGCAAGCTGGAGCAAGCGGGTGACCTTACGGCCGAGATCGAAAGCGGCATCAAGGAAGCCATCGACGAGTTCAAACGCGGCTACCGCCCGGCCTAGAGCCGAGGCGGGCCTCGCCTGGCCGTCCCGCTGAAGTGCCGAGCGCACTGTGCGGCGGCGGTCGAGAGGGCGCGGCCCATCGCCGAAAAAAATCCCTTCAGGTTCAGGCCGACCATCAGGCTCAGAAAAAGTGGAAACGACACAGGATCGCTGATTCATGGCTAACGCTCGTGCACTTGATAAACGACGCAAGTCGATTCGCAACATCCGCAAAATCACGCGGACGATGGAATTGATCGCCACGGCGCGTTTCAAGAAGGCCATGGATCGCGCCGCGGCTGCGCAGGACTACACGCAGCGGATCACTGAAATCGTCCGCGATCTGGCCAGCGCCGGCCTGGAGGTCTCGCATCCGCTGCTGGACCAACGCCCGGAAACCAAGGCGGCCACGGTCTTGATGTTGACCAGCAACCGCGGGCTGTGCGGCGGTTACAACGGCGCGGTCATCCGCACGGCAATGCACCAGCGATCGGAGATCACCTCCGGCGGCAGCGGTCTGAGCTTTGAAATCAGCGGCAAACGCGGCGTCTCGGCCATGAAGTTCCGCCAGGTGGCCATCGACCAGATGTATACGCAGTTCGAAGACAGCCCCAAGTTCGAACAGGTGGCTGTCATCGCCGACCGTTTGATGGAAGAGTTCATCAGCGGCAAGATCGATCGGCTGGACGTGGTCTACACGCGGTTCGTCAGCATCGCCAAGCAGGAAGCGGTATCTGAAACGCTGCTGCCGTTCAAACCACCGGCCGTGGAAACTCCCGCCGCTGGCCAGGCCGAGCTAGCGGGTGGACACGGGCGAGCCAATTACGAGTTCTTGCCCTCGGCCGATTCGATCCTGCAAGAGGTCGTGCCGGCCAGTTTCCGCGTCAAGCTGTTCAAATGCTTCCTCGACGCGGCGGTCAGCGAGCAGATCGCCCGGATGGTTGCGATGAAGAGCGCCACCGAGAACGCGGGCGACATCATCAAACAACTATCGCGGACCTACAACCGCGCACGTCAGTCGCGGATCACGCAAGAGATCATGGAAATCATCGGCGGTGTCGAAGCCCTCGAAGGCTAAGCACCGGGGCCAAACGCCAGTAACATCGCATTCGAAAACATTTACTACTCGAAACGCTTGAAGAAGTCACGCCTGGACGAGGACGGGATTTATGTCGACAACCGCTCAGAACATCGGACGCATCACTCAGGTCATCGGCTCGACGTTCGACGCCGAATTCCCCGAGGACCAACTGCCGCCAATCTACAACGCTGTTCGCATCACCTCCAATGCCAAGGGCGTTGAGATCAATCTGACCGGTGAAATCCAACAGCACCTCGGCGGCGGTCGCGTTCGCTGCGTTGCCCTCGGTAGCACCGAAGGATTGATGCGGGGACTCGACTGCGTCGACACCGGCAAACCGGTTTCCGTTCCGGTCGGACCGCAGACGCTCGGCCGCGTCTTCAACGTGCTCGGCCAACCGGTCGACCGCCGCGGTGACGTGCAGGCGGAAGACTATTGGCCGATCCACCGCCCGGCCCCCTCGGTCGACCAGCTGGCGACCAATACGGAACTGTTCGAAACGGGTATCAAAGTCGTCGACCTGCTAACCCCGTTCGTCCGCGGTGGTAAAGCCGGTCTGTTCGGCGGTGCCGGACTGGGCAAGACGGTTATTCTCACCGAGTTGATCGCTCGTATCGCGACTTCGCACGGCGGTTACTCGGTCTTCGCAGGCGTCGGCGAGCGCACTCGCGAAGGCACCGACCTGTGGTTGGAAATGCAAGAGACCGAGATCGGCACGACGGGCCGCAAGGTTATCGAACAGACCTGCATGGTGTTCGGTCAGATGAACGAGCCACCGGGGTCGCGTCTCCGCGTCGCGCTGGCAGCTCTGACGATGGCCGAATATTTCCGCGACACGACCGGCAAGGACACCCTGCTGTTCGTCGACAACATTTTCCGTTTCTCGCAGGCAGGTAGCGAAGTGTCCGCTTTGCTCGGCCGTATGCCTTCTGCCGTGGGATACCAGCCGACGCTGGCTACGGAAATGGGCGCTCTGCAAGAGCGGATCACCTCGACCAAGCAAGGAGCCATCACGTCGGTGCAAGCCGTGTACGTGCCGGCCGACGACCCGACCGACCCGGCCCCCGCGACCGCTTTCGGCCAGTTGGACGCCTTCATTTACTTGGAACGCTCGATTTCGGAAAAAGGTATTTATCCGGCCATCGATCCGCTGGCTTCCAACAGCCGCATCCTCGATCCGCAGTACGTTGGTGCGCGGCACTACGCGATCGCCCGGCGCGTGCAGACGATCCTCCAACGGTACCGCGAACTGCAGGACATCATCGCGATTCTGGGTGTCGACGAACTGAGCGAAGACGACAAAATGGTCGTCCATCGCGCTCGCCGCATCGAGCGCTTCCTGTCACAGCCGTTCTTGGTTGCCGAAGTGTTCCTGGGAATCCCGGGCGAAATCACGCCGCTGGCCGACACGATCCGCAGCTTTGAAGAGATCTGCGACGGCAAGTGGGATCACTTGCCCGAAGCGGCCTTCATGTACGTCGGCTCGGTGGAACAGGCCGAGGCGAAGGCCAAGAAGATGGCCGCCAAGGGATAATCCAGAGGCTCACGGTTTTTGGGAACGGTGGAACATATGAGCGAACTAAGATGCGTCGTGGTGACGCCGGAACGAACCGAAGTCGACGTGACGGCGACGTCGGTCACCGTGCCGCTGTACGACGGAGAGATGGGAATCCTTCGAAACCACAGTCCGCTGGTCGGGCGGCTGGGTTACGGCGTGCTGCGGATCAAGGATGCGGCCGGCGGATCACCTAGCTACTTCGTCGAAGGTGGCTTTGTCCAGGTCGCCAACAACGTGGTCTCCGTGCTGACCGACCGGGTAGTCGCCCGCTCGGAAATCACCAAGGCGATGGCTGACGAGGCCTTGCGGGCGGCCGTCGATCTGCCCAGTTCGACACCGGAGCAATCCGCTCTCCGCGACAAGGCGTGCACCCGGGCGCGAGCCATGCAACGCGTCTCGGCGACTGCCTGAGAGCCGGCAGAGCGATTCAGTCGAACGCTTCAGTCGCACTCTGCTAACAATGTTACTGCTAACAAAGCATAAACCCAGGGCCGCGCGGCCCTGGGTTTTTTGATGCCCCGAACTTCCGCTCAAAGCTCGCGGAATTGCCGGCGGAATTCTTAGACTTTGATTTCGTAGCCCGAACGCTTGGGGCGAGCGACCAGACCATTGGCCTCGGCGTCGCCCGGGAACTCTTGCTTGACCGGATCGAACTTGATCCGCCGCCCGGTCAACAAGGCGATGTTGGCCAGATGGCAGGCGTTGACCGATCGCACATGTTCACCAACGTTGGCCACCGGTTGCTTGCCCGACCGCACGCAATCGAAGAAGTTCTGCATGTGCCCAAGTTTCTCGCTCGGCAGCTCTCCTCCGTAGAGTTTGGCCATCAGTTCTTCGATCTCAGCCTTGGCCTTGGGATCGGCGTCGACCTCCTCGACGGGCTTGCCGGTCAAACGTTCGCGGTTGACGCGCAGGCGGCCGCGATCGCCTGAGATCAACAACTGGTTCTCGCCGCTGATTAGTTTGATGGAGTTGCCCGTCGACAATTTGATGTCGACATCAAACGAGTACGCGGTGTT
This sequence comes from Aureliella sp., assembly GCA_051953155.1. Taxonomy (GTDB): domain Bacteria; phylum Planctomycetota; class Planctomycetia; order Pirellulales; family Pirellulaceae; genus Aureliella. Next base: position 6,918 of record JBQCJB010000071.1, read on the forward strand.
GTAGCCCAGCGGCATCTTATTGGCAGGGACTTTTCCAAGCAGAAAATCTCGGACCAGTTCACGCTCGACGAACATGAACTCTCCGGTCCCCTCAGCCTCGACGGCTTGGCCATCGGCGCCGGCGAG
>JBQCJB010000072.1:0-3786 GCA_051953155.1 Aureliella sp.
GGAGATCAAGTGCCAACTCGGGCTGTCTAGGCTGGTTAGGAGAGCCGGAATTTAGCGAGCCGGAGTGACGATGGTTCCCTGTGGCAGCGGGGCCATAGCCGGTGGGACGCTCTCGTAGGTCGAACCGATGGGAGCCGAGCCGATCGTCTCGCCAGTCATAATGCCTTCGCTGGGTACGTACGACTCGTAGCCGGCGCCGTTGCAGTTGGAGCAACCGGGTTCGGCCATCGGCGGAGCCGTGCGGCTGCACAAGCCCGTGCAGGGCGCGCCGCGGAACAGATGCGGGAACCAGTTGCGACCACAGCCTGTCGACATCGCCAACAACATTCCCAGTACAAGCAGCTTTTTCATAATCATTTCCCCCGTGTGCATAGGTTGGTCAAACGGCAGGATCACTTCCTGGCCGCACAAATCTACGGCGCGTCTGGGGATGTGCAAACGAAACATGATGTTTTTTTTCATCACGCGTTTTCCCTGTCTGGCAACAGGCCAATACGCGCTGGTCTTGAAGCACGACTGCTTGGCCGGCTACGGTTCCAGCCACTTGTACCAACGTGCATAACAGCAGCTGTGCCGCCTTTGTCGAAGGTAGGCATCAGGGCGGGCCGAGCGACCCGGCTCAAGAGCCCGGCGAGTTTCAGCCGACGTTGACTCTGAGGACAGGAGGCTCCGCACACGCTCGTCAAGCGGCTAAACTGAATCGCTTGGGAGCCAGCCTGTGTCTGAGGATCAAAGATGACTTGGCTGACTCCGGATCGGTTACGCCCTTGCCCCGGAACAAAGATCATCTTCAAGCGCTGAAACAACTATGACCGCAACCTTCTTTCGGGTCGCTTCGCGACGAGTCGCGCTGGGGCTGTTGGTACTGTTTTGGCCGCTGGTGGCGTTCCCCGGGCAGCGGTCGGCGCTGGGCAACGGTCCTGTGTGCTTGCGCCCGGGCGACGAACTGTGGGACGTCAGCAGCCGCTGTCTGCCTGACCTCGAACCCTGCACGACGCTCAACGTGGTCAATTTTCGCGTCGCGCAGTTCGATGGCTGCTCCTGGCAAGCGAGCGACGAAGGGCATTTGCAAGCCAGCTTGACGGCGTCCCCTTTCCTGCGGACCGTCATCTATGCCCACGGCAACTGGATGACAGCGGAAAACACGCGCGGCCGCGGTGGCTACATCTACCAGCGCGTCGCGGCGCGGGCCGATGAACCGGTGCGGTTCATCATCTATTCGTGGCCCAGCCAGCGCGATGGCCGGCCGATTCGCGACGTGTATGAGAAAGCCGACCGCTCGAATACCGATACCTACTACTTTGCCCATCTGCTCGGACGCATCCCTGCCGAGACGCCGCTCGGAATCTACGGCTTCAGCTTCGGCGGGCGAGTCGTCGGCGGAGGCCTGCATCTGGCCAGCGGCGGACAATTAGAAGGCCGCACCGCCCCGGTGTGGAATGGATCGCGCCCAGTCCGCGTCAGTTTCCTGGCCCCAGCCTTCGACCGCACCTGGTTGGCCGCCAACCGGCCCTACGGCAACGCGCTCCTCAACGTCGACGCGCTGGTGAACATCTACAATTCGCAGGATCCCGTCCTGCGGCGTTTCCGCTTCATCACTCGCGTCGACCGGATCACCTCGCCGATTGCCGCCGGCTTTACCGGGCTGGCCGACCCGCGGGCGACGCTACCTCTGCAATCCGACAGTCGCATTGTACAATTCGACTGCGGCCGAGAAGTCGGTAGTTCCCACGACGAGATGAACTACTACCAGCATTGCTGCGCCTTCAACGCCGCGATCGATAATGTGCTTGGAAAATAAACGGATTGGACAGCGGAAGAGTTCTCATGGTTCACCCGGTGGCGTTCCACAATGGCGAGTGGAAGCCACTCGACGAGACTGCACTGACCTTGGATGACTGGGGCCACCTTCAAGGAGCCACACTGGTCGAGCGCATGCGGACGGTCGCTGGCCGACCGCTCGACGTCGAAGGTCACTTGCAACGCCTGCGAGCCAGTGCCGAGGTATTGCGCATCACTTGGCCGGAGCACCTGACGGCGTCGCTGATCGAGCAGTGCGCCGATCGCAACCGCGCGGCGCATCGCAAGAGCAAGACAGGAGCGCTTCGCGACTTCGGCGTCGTCGTCTTACTGACTCCGGGACGCGCGTCGTCCGGCCCGCCGGGCTCTCGGCCGACTCTCATCCTCCACACAACCGACTTGCACTGGTCCGGACTGGCTCATTGGTATCAGCACGGCCAAGCCCTGATCACGGCGTCCAACCGCAACGTTCCTGGCAACTGCTGGTCGACCCATTTGAAGACGCGTTCGCGGTTGCATTACTTCCTGGCCGACCAACAGGCTGCGGCCAGCGGCATCGCGCATGCCGGCGCCGCGATGTGCTCGATCGACGGCACACTTACCGAAAGCTCGGTAGCCAACATCCTGATCGTCGACGACCAGGGCCTCGTCTCGCCCCCCATCGATTCAGTGCTGCACGGTTTGAGCCTGCGTCGCACGCTGCGTCTGGCTGGCCAGCTGGGCATTGCGGCCCGATTCCAGCCGATCTCGATCGAGTCAGCTCGCTCGGCTCGAGCCATCCTGCTGACCGGTTCGTCGGGCTGTCTCTGGCCCGCCTCGCAGCTGGACGATCAGCGATTTCCCTCGCCGACCGCCGATCCCACTTTCACCGCCCTCCGCGACGCGTGGATCACCGACATCGGCCTGGACTACGTCCAGCAGGCCGTTGAAGAAGCTGCGTAGACAGCGGGGGTGGGTTGAGGGTTTGCGCGGGTGCTTGACAGCCGAGACGGCTATCCCACTGAATGCTTGACAGCCGGGACGGCTGTCCTACGGGGTGGCAAGATGGGCAAAGTCTGTCGAGACGGGGGGATTTGTTGAGCGGAAGACCTTTGTCAGCTCGATGGAAGGAGGATGACAGAGCACACGCGTCGAGGCATTTGGCGCATCGATTGGCGGGGAGAGACCATGGATGGCGCGAAAGGCAGTCGGCTGATGCGATTGCTGAAAGGGACTTCCGAACACCATCGTCCGAGTTGCCTGGCAGCCGCCGTGGCCTTCGGCATGTTGGTCGGACTGGTGCCGAAAGCCAACTTGCTGGCCGCCTTCTTGTTCGCCGCCTTGCTGCTGCTGCCAATCCACACCCTGCTCGCTTTGGTGGTCTGCCTGGGCATGACGGCGATCGCCTGGCGGTTTGATCCGCTGACTCACTCCATTGGCGATGGACTTCTGCGTCAACCGGGCCTGCGCCCGCTGTGGGTGACTCTCGATCAGTCGCCGATTCTCCCCTGGCTGGGACTGAACAATACCGTGGTCCTGGGCAGCCTTCTCCTGGGTGTCGGCATGCTGGCACCTACGTACCTGATCAGCCTGCGGGCCTTCGAGCGGTGGACATGGAGTCGCGCTCTGTCGCTCAAGCCGACAGCCGTCCGCAAGTTGGCTCGCGGACACCGTAATTCCGCCCAACGGTTTGAGTTGACTCCAGCGCCGGCAGCCGAGCCCCAAGAGCTGGCTGCGGCAGCATCGGTCGCGCTGAGCGATGCGCCGGAAGACTTCGATCCGGTGCGCGAAGTGACTCCGATCATCAACCAGTGGCACATGGGAGCTGCAGCGAAGAATCGCCGCCGCTTGCAAACGGCCGACAGCCGCAGCGATTCCCGCCCGCGCAGCGCGAGCGTCACCAGCAGTGCTATCAACCCGCCGGCGCAGGGCAGCGGTCCGCGTCCTCGGCGCGATTTCCTGGAGTCTCCTCCGCCGCGTAGAACGGCGGAAATTTCCAATAGTCTC
>JBQCJB010000073.1:0-5986 GCA_051953155.1 Aureliella sp.
TCGCGCTCGGCCAGTTCGAGAAAACCTTGGAACACCGCTTCTTCCAAACTGTTACCGGCCGCGTTGCCATTGGAGCAGCCCATGCAGTAGGTCGCGTCGGCGTCTTGCGGCACATGGAAATAGCAAAACGCCGTCGGCAGATAGCGCATCTGTTGCCGGGTCAGTGACCATACGGGGCTCCACTGGATCGGGCGAGTCGGATCGAGCGGCTGTGGGATGAAGTTGTACACTGAGCAGTTGAGGTTGCGCAGGTCGCGCTCTTGAAACTGTCGTTGGCTATAGAGCATGCACGCGTTGGGGTGGATTGCGTCCTCACCCAGTTCTTCGAAGCTGGCTGATAGCCTCGGTTCGTCGCCTTGAAAAATGCCCGAATAGCGTTCGAGGGCTTCGCACAGCGCGCTGGCTTTAGCCTGGACGTCGCTGGTGCCTTTGCCGGCGCTGTTGTGCCGCAGGTCGGATTTGAGGCTCATCAAGTTTTGAGGAGCGCGGGCTGCGTTGTTTCCAGAAACGTAAACGTGCATGACACCGTCGCTCGACGGCGCACACTTTTGCAATTGGCTGACCGCCCCGCAGATGGAGCTGACGTGATGCCCGTACCGATCGAGTGTTTCCTGTGGGGAGAGCGCGCGATGGCCTCCGTCGGCGGTAAACGTCTTGCGACAACTGCGGAGTTCCAGCGGGGACAAGCTAGCCAGTTTCTCATGATGCGCCTGCGGGTTGCCGCAGGCTTTACAGGCGGGTTGTTTCAGCAGCAGATGGGATTCGGTTTGCCATGTCAGCGTATTGAACGTCTGCAGTCGTCCTTCCAAAAGAGCGGCGCTTGACTCGCTGACGATTGCACTAGCGATCTGATTGGCCGCCAGTCCCCAGGCCGCAGCCATCGTCGCCGCGGTATGGGCTTGTTCGATGCCGGGCAGTGGCTGTCCGTTGGGCGCATTGTCGAGATAGCCCAGCACCGGAAAATTGGCGCGGATGCGATTGGCAAGGCATTCCCAGCATCCGGTCGTGCGCGGGCGGAATAGCGGTCCCAACCAGATCACGGCTCCGACGGGTTTGACCAAGATCCACGATGTGCCCGCAGCCAAGGCCCGCCGATTGATCTCCGCCAGTTCCGGCCGAAGGTAGTGATCGGTGACGACCACCTGCAATGGGCCATCGCTGGATAGGCTGACTCCGAGCGACTCGAGCAACTGCGCTAGCGGGGCCGGGTCGATGCCCAGGGAAGTGACCGCGACGCTGGTGCGCTCGAGCCGATCGAGGGCGACCGACGGGTCGACGCCCTGCAGAGCCCACAAGGCCGAATGGGCGGTGCCGCCCGCCTGAGGGCGTTCGCACAGCACCCCCTGCTCTTCCAATTTGTTGAGCGTGTAAAAAACGTGGGCTGGTTGGAGCGTGCCGACCAATTGCTGACAGACTTCTTCGACGGAGCGGCCGTCCAGCAGCGGCACTACGGCTTCGTAAAACGAGCCTTGCAAGACGGTCTGGTTCATCTCCGAGAGAATGAACACGCCTTCGCCGTTGCGGACTTGGACTTGTAAGTGCGGTTTGAACTGCGGGCACTTGAGCATGGGATCCACGATCGATGAATTGGGTGAGCGGTGAACAACTTCGCAGACGGACGACGGTGACAACATTCTTTGGGCAACTTGGGAAGCAGTGCGATCAGCCGGGGCGCAGCCAGCGCGTCCGAAGAAGAACTGAGCTGCCGGTCAGGGGCGCGGGGGCGCGCTGGCCGGCTGATCGCCACATGGCAAAGGCAGGCGGTTCAGCGACGGCCTGCTAGGGACGGCACGGTGGTCCGCATGGTCCGCCGCCGCCGGGGCCGCACGGAGCACACGGCCCACAGGGTCGGCATGGTCCACAAGGACCACAAGGACCACAAGGTCCGCACGGCCCACAGGGACCGCATGGCGGTGGTGGCATGCAGGGCAAACACGGAATCATGCAGTGGCCGCCAGCCACGCTCTGCAATTGCTGGTGAGAGAGCTCGCTCTCAGCCGGCTTGGCCGGAATCACCAGCGTGCACTTCTGCGGTGAGTCCTCGACAACTGATACGTTCATGCCTTCGGGCACGGACATGCCCCGTTCCTTGAGCACGCGCACCGGATCGGATAGCAACCGTTGCTTCAGTTCAGGGTCGGCCCATGCATCGGCAACCAAAAGGTGCCACTTCGTTTCCCAATCGGAAGTCTGTGACTGCTGGTTCATGAATACCTCCTCGCGATGGCAGAGAGACGCGTCAAACAGCTGACGCAGCGAACGAGCTCCGCGGTTTCGCAAACACTATGCCAAGGTGCCCATGGCGGGCTGGCCGGCTGGGCAATCCAGCCGCAGTTTCGCAGCTGCCGATCGACGAGGACGCCCATGCTCTTTCAAAGAAATCCGCTCTCCGAAATCAATCGATTAAAGCCGTAATGTTTAGTTGCAAAATGAATTGCGCAGCACCTCCATCCTGCGCGCGGTGCGAGTCATGGATGCGCCCTCCTGCGCCTGAGCCGCACAGCGGCGCGCACATTCGCTCGCCCGAATGAAACCAACGCGTTTGTAACGCCATCGGCCTTGGCATGAGGGCATAGCGTTTGCGTTTGGCTTTGGCTTGTCGACGAGTCTTCGGTGATGCAGCGAGTGCATTAAGCGCGAATTGCGAATGCGGACCAGCTTCACTGAGAAAGGGCGCCACAAGCGGCTCCACCTCGCCAGGCAGCGATCGCCAGCCACGACCCGGCGCGCACTTCCGTCCCCGCCACCCGCACACCTGTTTCGCTTCCGCACATTACCGCTGGCTGGCTCAATGTGGCTGGCTCAATGTGGCTGGCTCAACTATTTGCTTGGAGCTGAATCCATAATGGCACAAAGCCCAACCAGCTGGCGCTACGACAGACAGCAAAGCCTGCTAGGGCGTCTGAGCGCCGCGGCCGAACAAGCTGTTTTTCCTCAGGCAGACTATGCAGCCGTGTTTGGATGGCCAGGTCAGCACTGGTTGGATGTCGGCTGCGGAACTGGCGAGACCGCCTTGGCGATCGCGCACATGGTTGGTCCGACCGGAAGCGTGGTCGGCATCGACATCGAACCCTCGCAAATCGAGCGCGCCCGCCAGCGCGCCCAAGAGTTTTTTAACGAGCCGTCCGCCGAACTCGCTGGCGCCGCGTTTCCTGTGGGAACGTCAGCGCTCGCCGTCGCAGAAACCGCGGCCGGCCTGAATCTCAAGTTTCTGGTCGGCGACGCTGAGCACTTGCCATTTCCGGAGGCGACCTTTGATGGCTGTCGAGCGGATCGCGTGTTCCAGCATTTGGCCGCGCGCGAACGGGTCCTGTCGGAGATGATTCGCGTCTGCCGCCCGGGCGCCTGGATCTGCGTGTCGGAGCCCGACTGGGGGACGTTGGCCATCGATGCTCCGGACCGGCGATTGACGCGTTGTGCTACCGCTCACCTGTGCGATCAGGTTCGCAACGGTTGGTGCGGAAGACAGCTGCCGCGCATGTTCGCACGCGCGGGGTTGGTCGATCGCGAAATCGTCGCCGGCACCCTCGTGCTGGGCAAGCTCGATTTGGCTGATGAACTCTACGGATTGCGGCTGGCTGCCGAGCGGATGAAGCAGTCGGGCGCATTTACGGTAGCCGAGGCGCAGGCGTGGCTAGCATCCCTGAGCGATGCCGATGCGGCAGGCGAATTCTTTTGCTCGTTAACGGGCTTTTCGGTCATTGCCAGAAAGCCTTCCCCATAATCAAGGAATGCCATGACTCTGCGAATCCACTACGAAGATCTGATCACACACAAATTCATGCTCGGCGATCGCGTGCGGTGCGAAGCCTTCCAGCGGGCGCTCGCCGCGCTCGTCAAACCCGGCGACTGCGTCCTGGATGTCGGCGCGGGGACCGGGCTCTTGAGCGTTTTCGCGGCCCAAGCCGGGGCCGCGCGAGTGTTTGCCGTCGAACGAACCACGACAGCCGAGCTGGCTCGGCAGATCGTCGACGATAACGGTCTGTCCGATCGCATCGAAGTGATCCAAGCAGACATTTTCGACGTGCAACTAGCGGGACAAGTCGACGTGATTGTTTCCGAGTTCATGGGAGGCTGCGGCATCGATGAGAACCTCATGCCGGCCTTGCTTCACGCTCGAGATCGTTGGCTCAAACCCGGCGGACGTTTGGTGCCGAGCCAGTTATCGTGCTGGCTCGCGCCGGTTTTCGACGAACTGCTCGAACGGGACGTGCAGTTCTGGCAATGCCGCCCTTACGGAGTCGATCTGAGCAGCCTCAGCACGGCCACTGCGCTGCAGATCCAACCGTGCCGCAGCAATGTCTTGCCGGAACACGTGCTTGCGCAGCCTCAAATGATTTGGCAGTTCGAATTGGCTCACTTGCCGCTGGCCCAGTCGCTGAAAACATTTTCTGCGGACGCGAGTTTCCAACTCGAGCGCGGTGGCAGGTGCAACGCGGTAGCTGGCTGGTTCGAGGCCCAACTCTCGCCGGGCAACGTGCTAACGAACGAGCCCTCGGATCAGTACACGCACTGGGGCCGCTGGGTGATACCGATTGCGGCTCCAGCCGAGATCCGCGCGGGCGAGCAAATCGATTTTCATTTGGAGATCGAACCGTGCGAGGTCGGCAAGGCCGCCGTGCGCTGGCATGGGCACGCCGCGGGCGTCGATTTCGCATCCGCGGACATGACCGAATTGGTTTGCTGAACCAGCGCTTCGTGTCGTTGCTCGGCAGCGGATCGACAGCGGCTCGTGTGAGGCTTTACCAAAGTCGTCGTGCTTGCGGGTCGCGCTCGTACTGCCGCAACAAGATCGAATCGGGCTCGCACCTGATTGCCGTGCGGCACACCAGGGCGGCCACGGCTCCGGTGACGAAGCCACCAATATGCGCCATGTAGGCGACGCCGCCGGTCGATGTCGAGGTCGCTGCGATTGAACCGATACCGCTGACAAGCTGCATCACGATCCACATGCCTAAAACCAAAATGGCTGGGACGGTGATGATGTTGTAAAAGAAAACTGCGTTGACTCGATTGTGCGGGAACAGTACCAGGTACGCCCCCAGCACTCCCGCAATCGCTCCCGACGCGCCGAGGTTGGGAATCACGCTGTAGGGAGCCGTGAGTATTTGCGCCAAGCTGCCGATCAAGCCGGCTGACAGATAGAACAGCAAGAACCAGGCATGACCGAAGCGGTGTTCGACGTTGTTTCCAAAGATCCACAGGTAGAGCATGTTGCCCGCGATGTGGCCGAAGCCGGCATGCATGAACATCGATGAAAACAGCGTCAGCCAGATAATGCTCGGGCCGGGAGCTTGTGGAATTTCGACCTGACCATAGTCGGGCACATCGATCACTTCGGGCTCGACTAAATCGACACCCGTTGTGATCTCGCGCGGTATGACGCTCCAGCCGTAAGTAAATGCCGGGTCGCCCATCTGGATCAGGAACACCACGATATTGGCGGCCAGCAAGGCGTAAGTGACATACGCAAAGGAACTGACTTCGCGATCATCGTCACTGATGGGAAACAGCATGAGCTATGGGTCGCCTGGGTGAAGTTCTTCGCCACCGCCAAGGGCCGGCTGTTGATCGATGGTCGAGATGTGCTGGGCGAAGCTGCTCGTCGAGGCCTTGGGAGAATAGTGAAAGCCCAAGCATTCAGGGCAGATGCCGTGGCTGGTCCCCTCGGGACTGGATCGGACCCACGCGCTAACCCAATCCCAAACCAGTTGGTCGCCGACCCGCCTTATTCTACGGCAGTGGCAGCACTGGGAAATGATGCCTGCCGCATTTCGGTAACGCTGCTCCAGCGGGGGCATGTCGGGCCGCGTGTGGGCCGTCGCGACGCACAGCGAGTTGACGACCAGAAATCCTTGCCGCTGCCCGAGAGGGTAAACCATCATGTGGAAACGGCGATACAAATCGGCCGAGGAACAATCGTAGGTGTGTTCCCAGGGACGCGACAATTCCAGACAGCGCCGGTAATTCTCGACGAAGAACGGTC
>JBQCJB010000074.1:0-2046 GCA_051953155.1 Aureliella sp.
TCGGCTCGACGAGCTTGTGCGAGACTGCTCTGGGCTGTGAGTAGTTGAGCTTGGACCTTGCTCGCCGCGGTGCGAGTCGCAGCCAGTCGCTTGGCCGCTGCCTGCTGCTCGGCTTCGGCTTGCTTGAGTGCCTCGCCCGCCGAGCGCACCTGCGCATCCTGAGCGACTTTCTCCGGCGAGATCGCGCGGCGGATTTTATTGACCGCCTCACTGGCTGCCTCGACAGCGTCTGACGCTCTCTTCCCCTCAGCGTCGGCAGCGACCGCCTCCAGCTCCAGTTCGTACGGCTTCTGTATCAGCTCGCGCAGCTGTTGAAGCTGCGCGGTGCGCTGCTGGTCGCTCAGAGCCAAGTCCTCTTCGATGCGATCTCGCTCGGTAAGCGCTTGGTCGGCAGCCGAGCGGGTCTTTTGCCAGGCGTCGCTGCGGTGCAACGACTGAACAATCGGCTCGGCAATCGCTTTCAGCCGAGCGCGTGCCGCTTTGAGGTTCTCCAGGGCCGATCCGATCCCGAGTGACTCGGCCAAGCGATCCTCAGCCGCCTCCTTGGCCGCATTCAGCTTGGTCTTCGCCGCTTGCGCAGCCTCGGCCGCAGCAAGCGCTGCTTGCGAGTGCTCGCGCAACTGCTTCCTTGCGTCGGCCAATTCCTTTTGCACCTGCTTGAGATGCTTTTCGGCTTGGGCGACGCGTTGGTTTTCGCGGCGCTCGTCCTGTTGACGGCTGCGAGAGTTCTTTTGCGCGGTACCGGTGCGGACCATTGCGGCCTGAAGAAAACAGGCTATCAGCACGATCAGAACTATGCGTCTGGTGATCACGATGCCCGCTCCGCTGAATGCGTCCGTCCGCCTAGCTTTATAGCGAATGTCGCTCGGGCGCATCTTAACTTAGGGCGCCGGACTAAAACAGTGCGTCGACGACGCTCGCCTGCGTCACGTCCGGATCGGTCAGGCTGGTCAGGCGGCCTTCGTGCGGATAAGTCAAACTAGAATGGTCCAGCCCCAAGGCGTGCAGCAAGGTCGCATGCAGATCGTGAACGCTGACCTGGTTCTCGACCGCGCTGTAACCGAATTCGTCGGTCGCCCCGTGCACATAGCCAGAGCGAAATCCGCCGCCTGCAACCCAGATCGAGAACCCGCGGCGATTGTGGTCTCGACCGTCGGTACCTTGCGCGACCGGCAGTCGACCGAACTCGCCGGCCCAAATCACGATCGTCGATTCCAGCAGACCGCGTTGTTTCAAGTCGCGCACCAGAGCCGCGCAAGGTTGGTCGGTCGACGCGCACAGGTCGACCAGTTGGCTCGCATTGTTGGTGTGTGTGTCCCACGGTTGGCCCGACTGGAACAGTTGGACGAAGCGGACGCCGCGTTCGACCATCCGCCGGGCGACCAGACAGCGCGTGCCGTAGTCGCGTGTGGCCTCGTTGTCCAAGCCATACATTTGCTGTGTGGCCGCGCTCTCGCCGCTGATGTCCAACAGGTCGGGAACGGACGTCTGCATTTGCGCCGCCATCTCAAAATTCTGGATGCGGGCTGCCAGGTCATCGTTCTCCGGATGCCGGCCGAGGTGATGGCGATTCAGCCGATCGAGAAAACCGAGCTGCTCCTGACGCGCTGCTGCAGGCACGTTGGCGGGCGGCTTCAGGTTCACCAGCGGAGCGCTCTCGCCAACGCCGAACGCCGCCCCTTGATGGACCGCGGGCAGCCAACCGGCGCTCCAGTTGCGAGTCCCATCGATCGGCAATCCACCGGGGTCGGACAAGACGATATAGGCCGGCAGATTCTGGCACTCACTGCCCAAGCCGTAGGTAACCCACGAGCCCCAGGTGGGAAAACCCGCATCGCGGCGACCGGTGTGGATGCACCGCAGCGCCGCCTCGTGATCGACCGCCGGCGTGGTCATCGAACGGATCAACGTAATATCGTCGGCCACGCTGCCCAGATGCGGTAGCAGTTCCGAGAGTTCCATCCCCGACCGACCGTGCCGCCGAAACTGAAACGGCGAGGCGAGCACGTTGCCACTCTCGGCAACGGCATGAATTTCCAGTTTGCC
>JBQCJB010000075.1:0-5266 GCA_051953155.1 Aureliella sp.
GAGGCGTGATTGCGCGGCAATCTTTTCCTTTGCTGTATTGTGTTGGACTCAGGTTCGCTGTCGGCGAACGCTCTTCGCTTGGAGTTCGGTAAAGGCAAGTTCGAGTTTGGTTGGGCAATGACAAGTCGCTGGTGACGTATCCCACTGGTCGTGCTACGTGGAGTTTACCAATGAAGTCTCAAGTCCGCTCGCGCCGTCGATTCGCTATAGAGCCGCTGGAATTGCGGCGAGTCCTAGCTTCGGATTATCTGCTCGAGATCGACGGCATCAAAGGTGAATCCACCGATGCCAAACACGCCGGAGCGATTGAACTGTCGTCGTTCAGCTGGGGTGCGTCCGCGCCGCGGAACGGACCGGCGGCTCGCTTCAGCACAGAAGAGTTTCGCTTTCTGGCCGATACGAGCAAAGCGTCGCCGCTGCTCTATTCGGCGGCCGCCCAAGGCAAACATATCGCTAAAGCCGTGCTCTTTGTGCGCAAGGCCGGAGGCGACCAGCAGGAATACTTGAAGGTCCAACTCTCCGACATCCTGGTCTCCTCGGTTCAAAGCCGCAGCCTCAACGAAGAAACTCCCAAAGACGAAGTCGCCTTCTCCTTTTCTAAGATCGAACAAACGTTTGTGCCCACCGAGCCCGATGGATCGGCCGGTCCGCCTGAAGTCTCTTCCTGGAGCGTACCTGGCAGAGGAATCAAGTTCGAACCCACGGAGACACTGCTTTCCCAGCGTCCCTCAAGCAATAACGATCAGACCGATGCCTTCCTAAAGATTGAGGGCATCCAGGGGGATTCGACCGATGCCAAGCACCCGGGAACGATCGACATTGAATCGTACAGCTGGGGCGTGACGCAATCGAGCGCAGCCGGTGGTGGCGGCGGCGGTGGCGCGGGGCGAGCGACGTTCCAGGATTTCCATTTCGTCGCCCGAGTCAGCAAAGCATCACCCTTGCTGGCTCGCTCAGTAGCCTCCGGCCAGCACATCAAGCAGGCGGAATTGACGGTGCGCCGCGGTTCGTCAGAGAACCCCAGTGACTTCCTGACGATCAAACTGTCCGACATTCTCGTCTCGTCGATCAAGACAGTCGGCTCGTCCGAGACGGAGACGCTCGAGGAATTCACGCTGAGCTTCAACAAGATGGGGCAGGCCGTTTCCGTTCAGGATGCGGCCGGCAGACCCGGCACGACCGTGGTTGCCAACCTCGACGCTCCGCGCGAGGAATCCGAGGGGGACAGCCTGCTGCCCAAGACGGTGGCCGCTGCAGCCCAGAGCGATATGTTCCTCAAAATCGATGGCATCAAAGGCGAATCGACTGCGTCTGATCACAAGAACGAAATCGACATTGAATCCTTCAGCTGGGGACTCAGCCAGCAAGGAACTGCCGGCCGCGGTGGCGGTGGCGGAGCCGGTAAAGTGACCGTCCAGGACTTCAGCTTTACTTCCCACGTCAACAAGGCGTCTCCGCTGCTGATGCAAGCGGTCGCCGACGGCAAGCACATCAAGTTTGCCGAGCTGAGCGTGCGCAAAGCGGGAGGCCAACAGCAGGACTACCTGACTTATACCCTGGAGGATCTGCTCGTATCCTCCTACAGCACGCAGAGTCTGAACAACGACGTGCCCACGGACAGTTTTTCGCTGAACTTTACCAAGGTCGAATTCCGCTACGACTCGCCAAGCGCCGACGGTAGCGTGGGTTCGTCTACCGGCTTCGATTGGTCGTTCGGAGGCTCGGCCCAGCATGTGCCCAACACGGTGCCCACACCTGTGTCGCCGCCGATCGTGTCCGAACCCGGAACGCGGGCGGCTGCGGACTTCCTGTTAGAAATCGATGGCATCAAAGGTGAATCTTCGGTGGAAGATCACAAAGGCGCCATCGAGATCCAATCGTTTAGTTGGGGAATGACGCAGTCCGGCGGTTTCGCCGGCGGCGGCGGAGGCGGTGCTGGCAAAGTCAGCATGCAGGACTTCCACTTTGTTGCGCCGGTCAGCTCGGCTTCGCCCCAGCTGTTCCAGGCCGTAGCCGGTGGTGGCCAGCATATCAAGAAGGCGACCCTCTTCGTTCGCAAGTCGGGTTCCGATCAAGAATACCTCAAGATCGAACTGAACGATCTCTTGATCGATAGCCTCAAGGTGCAGGCGACCAATAACACCCAGCCGACCGAAGAATTCACGCTGAACTTCGCCAAGATGGAGGTCCGCTACCGGACCCAGTCCGACACCGGCCGGATCAGCAGTGTCAGTGCTTCGCTCGCACCCAACGGTCGCAATACATTGCCCGGCGAGAGCATCCTCGATGCCACCAAGCCGCAAGAAGGCAGCTTCGACTACTTCCTCAAGATCGACGGCATCAAGGGCGAATCGACCGATGCCAAGCACAAGAACCAAATCGAAGTTGATTCGTTTAGCTGGGGCGTGAGCCAAACGACCCGCAACTTTGGCGGCGGCGGTGGTGGTGGCGGCGCAGGCAAAGTCGCCATGCAGGATTTCCACTTCGTGATGCGCTCGAGTTCTGCCTCGCCTCAGCTAGTCGATGCCCTCTTCTCTGGCGAGCAATTCGACGCGGCGCGACTCTTGGTGCGCCGCTCGGGTGATGGCGATACCGATCCGGTCTTCCTCAAGTACGAACTGGAGGATGTGCTGATTTCGTCCTACCAGGTCAGTGGCACCGAGAATCATCATCCAGAAGAAGAGATTGCACTGAACTTCGGCGGCATCGAGCAGAGGTACCGGCTGCAAAAGCCCGATGGCTCGCTGGGCGGAGTGACTGCGGCCAGCTGGGTCCAAGGCAAGCTACCTGCCAGCAACGAACTCGGTGCGAGCATCCTGGACAAGACGACCGCGTCGCGAGACAGTTCGAGTTATTTCCTCAAGATTCGTGGTCTGGAATCTTCCAACCAGACGCGGCACAAGGATTGGATCGAACTGACCTCCTTCAGCTGGGGCGCAAGCCGCACAATCAACACGCGCGGACGCTCGCGCCTTGGCGGGCTGTCGATCGACGACTTCGAATTCCAGACCGACTACGACAAGGCGACGCCCAGCCTAATGGAGGCGCTGGTCGATGGACAGCGTTTCAGGTCTGCGATCCTCGAGGTCGTGGCCGCTGAGCAGACCGATGCCTACATGAAGATCAAGTTGACCGATCTGCTCGTTTCGAGCTTCTCGGCGCAGGCTACGGCGCCCGACGATCCGACCAGCAGCTTCCAGCTGGACGTGGCCGCGGTCGATATGGCCTACGAAGATCCGCAATCGAGTGACGGCCTCCTCACCGCCCAGGATTCGACGGTCGATCAGACCGCCGATGAAGTTACCGACTGGGGGCCGCTGGCGGACCTGCGTTCTTCATTCGACGACCAGAGCAAGCTCAATGAACTTTTCGAAGCATTGGGATAGGGACTGATCGGCCACCGCGGTGATCACTTCGCGATCGGTAACCGGCTTGCCCTGGTGCTGGAGATCGATCGTGCCCTGACACACCGCGTCGACCACGGCCTGGCAAATTGCGGTACGGTCGCGGGTACCATCCATCAGGCCCGCGACCAACCGATCGAAGTCATTCACGTCGACGACTTCGTGCATCAAGTTGCTGACCGGCTCCTGATGCGTCGCCTGCCAGCGCGTTAGCGGTGAAACGGCTGGTTGCTGGCCGAGCTGCGCCGCGCATGGTGGATCGATTGTCGACAGTTGGATGACGTCGGTCTTGTAACAGCGCAAAATGGCTTTCGAGAGCAGCTCGGTTTCGTGCAGTCGCACGACGGGATTGGGCGTCGCTTGCAGCCGTGCATTGGTGCGGTCGTACAGTTCGTCGAGCGAGAGCGTGCGTGGCCAGGCTTCGTTCAGGCACAGCAGGGCCGCTTTGATCAGCGGGTGCGAGGTGGTGACGGTCTGCCCGTGCGCTCCCAGAAACTCTTCTGGCTTGTTCGACTGCAAATCGGAGATCGTCGACGAGGCGCGGGCGCGCGAGCGAATCCGCAAATTACGCAGCGCCAAAATGGAAGGTTGGCTCGTCAGCGAAACATCGTCGCGGCACAGGAGCGTCCGGCGGAAGGTGCCATTGCACAGGAAGTCCACCTGCTGTTCGTAGTCGATGCGGTCGCGCGAGATTCCGGCTAGCTGCTCCTGTACCGCCTCGGAAAAATTCGCCTCCTCGGGATGGTAGCTGGCTTCGCTGAGGAATTGCAGCTGATGCTGGGCAGCTCGTTCGGCGAATTGGTGAAAGTAGAGTGGCTGGTTGAGCTCCTCCAGATGTTCATGGAACAGGTAGGTGTCCGGAGTTTTGGAGAGAATCTCTCGCTCGCGCCGGAGAATCTTGGCGTAGATTCCATCTTGGTCAGGAGTGAACTGGATGAGAAAGTCGAGATATTTCTTGGCTCGCTGGACCTGCTCCATCGGCTCGCCGGCCCGCGCCGTTTGGTGGCAGAGAATCTCGCGCACCAGGCCGCGCAGGTGCCAGCCTGGATAGGTGTTGTAGCTGACGTAGGCCACGCCGTTAGCCGCAAGGCGGTCCTGGATGACTTCCAGGATCTTTTTTTGCAGCTCGGGCGCGACCCACGAATAGACGCCATGGCAAAGGATATAGTCGAACGATCCGAGTTGCTCGTCGACGTCGGCCAGCGACATGGCGTGGAGCTCGAGATTCTTGACGCCGACGGTATCGACAATCGCTTTGCCGTGCAGGATCTGTCGCTGGGCATAATCGACGCCCACCAGCGAAGCCTTGGGGAGCGCTTGGGCAAGCGGCAGCAAATTTGCGCCGGTGCCGCAGCCTAGCTCGAGGACTCGGCACGTCTCGACCTCCGGCGCTCGCAAACCGTGCAGCCGCGCTTTGCAGGCGAGGTTGTCCGGGTTGGCCCACTGGACTAGGTGACACGCATACGGAAGTTCGTCATAGGTGCTTAACAGTCGAGCCGACATGTTGGTGGTTCTCACACGAGTAACGCAACCGGTCATCCGCAGCCCAATCCACGACGCCACCATGGTAGCAGAAGTTTTCGAAAGACGAACATCGCGTTGCCGTCCCCTTCGCCCGCTTCGCAGAGACGGTGCAAACAAAGCAGAGGCGATGCAAACAAACGAAGTCGTTCTCCCCCTCGCCCCGCTTCGGGAAGAGCGTGCAAACTATACAAGTCGGTCTCCCCCTCGCCCCGCTTCGGGAAGAGCGTGCAAACTATGCAAGTCGGTCTCCCCCTCGCCCCGCTTCGCGAAGAGCGTGCAAACTATGCAAGTCGGTCTCCCCCTCGCCCCGCTTCGGGGAGAGGGGGCTGGGGGGTGAG
>JBQCJB010000076.1:0-3474 GCA_051953155.1 Aureliella sp.
AGTCTCCCCCTCGCCCCGCTTCGGGGAGAGGGGGCTGGGGGGTGAGGGGCAAGCGTCACCAATCGCGCCTCGACGAAGCGCATCAAAAAGCTCAAACGAACACGCCTCGCCCCAAACTCGTTCACGCGGGGCGCTTGGCGACGAAGTTCAAGGCGGGGCGATCATTCTTGCCCCGACCCTGAGGATTGATACCGCTGAGCGACAGTGCCGTGGCATAGACGTCGCCGTGATTGGGGATGAACGAATCGGGATGTTGGCTCGCCCCAGGTCGCAATTCGCCGGTGGTCGTGTCGTATGCGGGGTCGAGCGAACCGTCGGGCAGGATGGGAATCGCCATCAAGGTCTTTTCACCGATGCGCCCGTACTGGGCGTTGCCTTTGACGTTCCCACCCAGGAAGGCGCACGAGGTGACTTGCCAGTGCGCACTGATATCTTGCCCCGCAATCTCGGCATTCTTTTCATCCTGGCTGATCGACTTGCTCAGGATGCCATCGACGTTGCCGTGGATGGAGCGCCCGAATTCGGAGGTCAAGACGATGTTCGTATGGTCGAACAGCGACTTGCCCGTTGCGCCGAATTCCGTGTCTTTCAAACGTTCGACGAAGGCGTGTAGCGGCCGCCACAGGTCGTCCTGCATCATCTCCGTCTGGTCCTTGTTGCCGACCGGGCGATCCCCTTTCCAAAGATTCTTGCGCGAATTGTGCGAATCGAATCGCCGCACGTCGCGCGACTCGATGAAGAACGCACACGACAGCCCGGCCCGCAGCATTTCGTAACTCATCATCGCTTGCACGTTCACGTTCGGAGCGAACTTGCTCCGCGCTTTGTTGCCGTTGACGCTGCGGTAGGTGATCAGTTCGTCCTTGGCCGCGACGCCGAAGTGCTCGCGCAGGGCGGGATCCTTGAACATCTGCTGCAGCGCCGAGCGCTCCAGGCCTTTGCCCTGCGTCGTCATCTGCTGATAGATGTTGCGAGCCGACTGGTAACTGCGGACGGCATTGAGATTCTCATCTTTGAGGATCTCCGAGTGCGCGTTTTGCAAGAACTTATCGATTCGCTGCGCCACCGCGTCACCGGCCGTTTCCTCCATCCCCAGCAACAGCTTGCGCAGTTTTTCAGGCGTGCCGGCGTAGATCGTGTGGGCATGCACTGGGCCGAGGGCATGATAGTAACCGCGGCGGCCCGTGTACTGAACTTCGTTCAGTTCGCCGTCGGACAGCCACCAATGCCACGACAAGCTCGGCAGGACGTACGGTTGACCGTAGACTTCGGCGAAGGCTTGCATGACCGAGCGTTCGTCGTCCTCGCGTTCCTCAGTTTGCTTGAACCCGTAGTTGCCCATGTGGACTTTCAGCCGCTCGCGCGAGTGTCCCGAGCCGGTGTGCATCGAGCTGATGACAGCCATGTCGCCGAACAGGTCCTTGCCCGCCTCGGCCAGATAGCCGTAACGGATGTTGCCGTGCGTCTTGATCGTCGTGTCGTCCTGGCCCCAATTCAGCACGCGGTAGCGCTCGTCGGAGATCTTCTCCAGTCGGTGAACGACGTTGTTCTCCGTGTTGACCGGATTGAACATGTCGTAGCCGCACCAGCCTCCTTCCAGATACCAGTACACCAGGAAGTGAGGATCGGCATTGGCTTCGGTTGCACCGGCGGCCAGCCGCGTGGCCCGGTCCTCTCCCGGCATGCCGTAGGCTTTGAAGTGGCTCAGAAAGTCGGCGCACGTCAGGCCAGCGATCGAGCCGAGCGAGCGGCGTAGGAAGTTGCGCCGCGAAGGCCACGGAGGCGCGGCCAGTTGGGCTTGCGCGGCTTCGATCTGGGGTTGGACGTCGCAGGCTGTTTGCGCGGACATGGGCGTGCCCTTGTTGGGGTGGGTGGCGGGGCCGGCAGCCTGGCTTGACTGCTGGATTCCGAGGTGGCTTTCTTCCGGCCAGGGCAGTTAGCGAAGGCTCGGGAGTCGAGACTGTCTCAATTCGCGGCGGACGCAGCGACCGGCCGCCCTTCGAGGTACTCCGACGACGTTACGATCGCGCGGATCAATTCGATGATCTTGTAATCGGTCTTCTGGACGCGATCCCATAAGCGACGATAGAGTTCGCGCTCATCTTCGCGGTGCCGCAGGGGGCGTCCGAAGTAAAAGTTCACGTGCGTGTTGATGATCGTGCGGATGAAACGTTCCTTGCGCACCGCCTGGGTGGCGAAAGCTTCCAGCCCTTCGCCAGGAAAGGGATAGTCGATCGACGCTCCATGATCGCTGGCATCGATGGGCAAGCCGTGTTCGTTCTTGGTGCGGTACTTGCCTTCATCCGTCCAGTTCAACCGCTGGAACGCCAGTGGCGTAAGAATCTTGTGGCAGCTGTAACATACCGAATTGGGATCGGTCGTGCCCAGCGCGGTCACCCCTTCGCGCAGTTCCACGATCTCAGGCGGGACCTCGTAGACGAACCCGAGGAACAGCATCGACACCTGTGCGGCATAGTTGTAATGCGGCAGCCCGGGCTTGCCTTGGATGAATCCCGGCGTCGTCAGCACGCCCGTCTTGCCGTGATAGGCAGGGCGCTTCGTTTTCTTCAGCTGGCTATCGACCGTGTAGTCGGCGGTCAGAATCTCCTGGAATGGCCGGCCGTTGAAGGCGATGTAGCACCACAAGCGGGCCGGTTCATCCTGGGCCTCGGTGCCTTGGCTTTCCAGATACAGGCGGACGCGGTGGAAGTAAAAGTCGCGGAACTCTTCGGATGCCAGGTACTGGTCGGCCATTTCAGACAAGGACGCGCCTGCGGCCAACTGCTGCCGCTCCTCGATCGTTGGTGGCCTGCCGACCAGATCGAGGGCCAGCTTGACCAACTGCAGCCGCTGCTTGATGACTGCATCGCGGCAGGCAAAGAGCGCCGGCGGACGCGTGAACAGAAAATCGGGATGCCGCATCAGAGCGGCACACAGCGAGGCCCAAGCTGCTTGTTCGACACTGCGCCGCGGCGCGGTGAACTCGAGCACCGCAGCCGAGGGATCAGCCAGCGGGACGCGCGTGCCTGCCGTTTGGCGCCAGGCGAAGGTCAGCTTCGAGCCCTGCACGGTGTAACTGGCGGAGGCGTCGACTCGGACGCGGGCGTCCGCTTTGGCGAGCACCGGATAGACGACGCGGACGATCGGTGACGACTGGGCGGCCGTGATCGTGACCGGTACCTGGCACTCCTGATCGCGCTTGCCCGGATAATAAATCTTCAAGTCGTAGCGGCGATCGCTCTTCCAACCTGCCTCGGCCTTCTGCTGCGGGCGATAGATCAGCTCGCGCTCGCCCTTGTGCTGGTTGTCATCATGCAGTTTGGCTCCCTTGACGTTGTAGGCCTTGAAACGCCCTTCGTCGAATCGCTCCCAGTGGTCGTGCCCCTCGGCATCGAGGCTATCGATCGAGAAGGAATCGTCTGCGTCGTCGGAGGAGCTGAACTGAATCGCGCCAGCAGTTACCTGATCGAGCGT
>JBQCJB010000077.1:0-16796 GCA_051953155.1 Aureliella sp.
ATCGGACTGGGCCAGCACTGCTCGGATCAGGAGCAGAATGCCGAGGCGGCCGAACGCGAGATCATCAAGATCAAACTGCTGCACTACCTGAACAAGCAATTGGGCGAAACGATGCCGGGCGTCATCAGCGGCGTCGTACCCGAAGGCTTTTACGTCCGCGGCACGAAGATCCCCGCGGAAGGTTTCGTGCCGATCGATGCCTTACCCGAGGACCACTACCGTTTCGAACGCCGCGGGCAGATGCTGGAAGGTTACCGAGCGGGGCATCGCTTCCGCTTAGGCGACGAATTGGTCGTGCGCATCGACAAGATCGACCTCGCCCGCCGGCAGTTGCTGCTGAGCGTCGTTGAAAACCTGACGGCGAAACTCAAGCCGGCCGGCAAGACGCAGGGCAGCCGCATGGAGCGCGGCAAACTCGCTCGCGGCAAAAGCCACGTTCCGAAGAAGAGCCGCGCACCGCGCCGCAGGCGCGAAAAGTAAACGCGAGAAGTAGTCGTGGTCCAAAACGCGGGCCATCAAACGCACAAGCACCGAGGAGTTTCCCCGGTGCTTGTCGAGTGTTGTGTTTGACTAGTGTTGGCCCAGGCGATGCTCAGGTACCGAATTCGGGTCGGCGGCGACCGAGCTGTTCCTGAAGCCGAGCGACGATGCTCGAGTGCATCTGGCTGACGCGGCTTTCGCTCAGGTCGAGCGTAGCCCCGATCTCCTTCATCGTCAGTTCCTCATAGTAGTAGAGGATGATGATCAAGCGTTCGTTGCGGTTGAGTCCCTTGGTGACCAAACGCATGAGATCGCTTTTCTGGATGCGGCGAGTTGGATCTTCGCCTTTCTTGTCTTCCAGGATGTCGATCTCGCGGACGTCTTTGTAGCTGTCCGTCTCGTACCACTTCTTATTCAGACTGACCAGGTTGACCGCGTTGGCTTCCTGTTGCATCTTCTCGAGTTCTTGGATGCTGATCTGCATGTGCTCGGCCAATTCGCGATCGGTCGGCATGCGGCCGTAGCGGGTCTCGAGCTGTTTGCGCGCCTCGCCGAGCTTGCTGGCTTTGCTGCGCACCAGACGGGGCACCCAGTCCATGGTGCGGAGTTCGTCGAGGATCGCGCCGCGAATGCGCGGTACGCAATACGTTTCGAACTTGACGCCGCGGCTGGTATCAAAGGCGTCGATGGCGTCCATCAAGCCGAAGATGCCCGCGCTGATGAGGTCATCCAGTTCCACACCGTCGGGCAAGCGTTGCCAAATTCGGTCACCGTTATAACGGACCAGCGGCATATATTGCTCGATCAAGCGGTTGCGCAATTCGACATTGCCCGGATCGGCTTTATACTTCTTCCAGACTTCTTGAATCTCTTCTTGTGCCGCGATCGTAGTTGCCATCCAATCCTCCATGAATCTGCAGGCAGGGTCGGCTGAGCCGAGTCCAAGGCACGTGGTTGCAGCTATTCCCTGCCGCGGCGAGTTTGTACCGAACTCCAGTTCGGGAAGCTATGCCAACTTGGCGGTCATTCCGCCTTTTCGACCGGTGCGCTAGGCGTGGTTTGCAATCGAGCAATTTCGCTGCGAAAGCGATTTTCCACCGATTCGCACACAGTCCGGTCAGCGATCGAGCCGATCACATAACCAACCGCAGCGAAGATGGCAAACACGACCAGGCACATGCCGAGAATCTCGTCGGGCAGCATTCCCAACAGCAATCCGCGCAGTATCACAAAGACAACTGCCATAGCGCTTAGCACGCCAGAGTATGCTCGCGCCATGACCAGCCTCCATGCCGAATCGCGACAGACGCTTCGTTCCCTTGTCTCGGTTCAACGCTATTGAAATCTTTTCAAGCGCGGAACACTTCCGTTACTTCAGATATCGGCCGCAGCCCGGCGCGAAGTTGAATCTTTTTTCCCGAGCCGGAAAGTCTTACCGCATCGCGGCCATCTTCGCGGCCGCCAGCGGAACCACGGACCTGTCCGGCCGAGAGAGTTGGCAAGGCAAGTTGATCGCCGTGAGCTGCCGCATCTAGGGCAGCAGCCACCGCCGCCGCGTCCTGCATCAACATCGCGTCGGCCCGCGTTCCCAAACGCAACCGGGCACCGCTGCCCAAGGCAGGCCAACGCACCGCCGGCAAACACCGCGTGCTGATGCCGGTTTGCCACCACTGCATGGTGTAAGCGGCCTCCGCGCCGTCGACCGGCCCGCGACCACGCAGTCCGCCGATCCACCGCCAGAAGCAGGCCACCATGGCGCTAGAACGCCGCGCCGGCAGAGCCCACAGTCGCCGCTGGCACACCAACGGACTGGCCGAGGGATGCGTCGTTTGGCAACCCGCCTTGCGGCCAGACTGACTGTCGAAGGTTCGATCCACCATGCCCTGAGCGTGGGGTGGCGAGTGAAGATGCCCGTGCGCCGATGCAGGGTTGCCGGTCTCGCCAGTTCCGAGGCGGCTGCGCAAGGCAGCTGCATGGCTGCGATCGCTGGCCATATCGGCGCGACCGACGAGCACGATATCGTCGGCAGCTTGCCAACACGCGCGGTCGATCGGCAGGACGTGGTCGACAGCCAGAAGCACGATCCAGCCCCAACTCCCCTGGCGCTGCAGCCCGCGCAGCAATTGTTCGTAGAGGCGCGGCAATTGGTCCAGCGCGGGCGGCGTCAGTGCAGACTGGGCCGCCACCGCCAGCGGCATGCGCGAGCCAAAGTCGTAGATCGGCAAACAACGGCCTGCGGACAGTTCGGCCCACATCGGCCGGTAGCGGTCGATCGGGATGCAGTCGGACATCGCCTGCGGCAAGCGACTGGCTGCCGGCGCCAAGTCGACAAGCAGACTGCGGCGAGCTGCGTCTGCGCTGCCTGGCTGGCTCGCTCTCTGACCTAAGGCTCGGGCCAGATGAAAGGCGAAGCGTGCACCTGCATCGGAGCCAGGCAGTTCGCTGACGACAACCATTCGCGGCCAAACTCCGCCGGCTGCCTCGGCCCCTGCCGCACCCGTCGAGTTCGCTGGAAAAACGCCCTCGGAGCGACGCAGTTGCCGCAACCCTTCGGCCTGATCACTGGCTTTCCCGCGCGGCGGCGTGTTGTCGATGAACATGGCCAGGCGGCTACTTCCACGTCAGGTGATTGGTTTGCCCGAGTATCAAACTGGCCACGCGACGACGATTGGCCACGATGATGTCTTCGGGAACATGCTGGCCGGTGGTGATGTAACTGAGCGGCCAGGTTCCGCTGGACAGCAACCGATACCAACCACCCAGGCAAGGCGATTCATCCAATTTTGTCAGCAGCAAATGCGTGGGATCGAGCGCCGCGAACTGCTCCAGCGCCAAAGCAGCGTGCGACTGCGAACTGGCCGCGCTGAGCACCAGATGAATTTGCGTCGGAGAAGCGATCTGCAGGAAATCGCTGAGCGCGCCGAGTTGCGATTGGTCGCGCGGCGAGCGTCCGGCCGTATCGATCAGAATCAACTGGCAGTGCTCCAAGCGCTGGAGGGCTGGCAACATCTGATCCGGCGCCGAAACGACTTCGCACGGGGCGCCGAGCAGATCGGCATACTTCTGCAGTTGGTCGACCGCTCCCAAGCGAAACGTGTCGAGGGTCACAAAGCCGACCGAGCATCCCTGATCGAAATGGAAACCGGCCGCCAGCTTGGCCAACGTCGTCGTCTTGCCGACTCCGGTTGGACCTACCAGGGCGACCACCTGCCGGTTGCCGCGCGTCAGTTCGATCGGACCCGAAACGTTGACTTGCTGCTGGATGAATTGGCACAGCCGACCTTTGATCAGCCAGGCGTCGTTCAAGTGTTCGGGGGTGCAATGGGCGGAGACCTCTTGAAGCATCGTTCGCGCCGCATCGGGATCGACGTCGGCGTCCAGCATCTCCGTAAAAACTTCGAACATGGCTGGCGAAAGGTAATTGACTGGCGAACCAGCGGCATGGCTGGCGTGTGCATGCAGCGAGCTGCGGCTGGTGGTCGGGTCGGCGGCTTCCTCGACCGTGCCCGGGTTATTCGTGATCGATCGCCGACGGCGCACGGCGGTCGCAGTCCCGGCGACAGCGGGCCCGGCGACAATGGTCGATGCCGAGGCCGAAGCCGAAGTCTCGACAGCCTGGTCAAGGTCGCTCATGCCGAGCGACAGAGATGCTGCTACGAAGCTCGCATCGGGTTCGGTCAGATCGAAGCCAGCGGAGGCCGCGGGACGGGACGCTGGACGGTTGGACTGCCGAGTTGTTGGTGCGTCCGCCTCGCGATCCCCCGCGTCATCGCCTTCGGCTGCGACGCTGCCGGGCAAGCGACGGATGACGTGAGCATCGCGGCTGGCGTAGACTTCCACGCAGCGTTTGCCCAGCAGACCAAATAGTTTGCCGGAGACCTGACGCGTTTGCAGGACCGATGCGTCGGGCCCGAGTTCGTGGCGAACCAGCAACAAGGCTTCCTGCAACGATGCAGCGCGAAAAGTATGGATTTCCATGATCGAGCTAACTTCGTGGTGGCGGGTCGGTGACTAAGCCCACAGACACGATCTGCGTCTGGGCGGTAACTTCGGTGTGACTGAGGATTCGCAGCTCGGGCAACTGCGCCTTGGTGATCTCGCGGAGCGCCGGGCGGATCCGCGGACTGACCAGGATGATCGGGCGTTGTCCGGCCTGAGTGAGTTGCTTGAGCTGTTTGGCGATCTGCGTACAGGTGATATCGATCGCCTGCGGAGACATCCGCACGACCAGTCCGCGGCCATCGATTTCGTAGCCGGCGGCGATGCGGTCTTCCATCGCCGGATCCATCGTGATCACGTGCAGTTGACCATTGGAATCGCGAAAGCGTTGGCAGATCGTCCTGGCCAGCCGGGCTCGGACCATCTCGGCGAGTACGATCGGTTCCTTCAGCCGCGGCGCATAGTCGCCCAGCGTCTCGAAAATCAAACCCAACTGACGAATCGGAATGTCTTCGCGGAGCAGCATTTGTAAGACGTTCTGGACATCGGCCAGCTTCATCACGCCCGGGACAAGTTCGTCGACCACCGTTGGGCTGGCCTGCTTGAGTTGATCGACCAGGTGTTTGGTGGCATCGCGCGTCAACAGTTCGTCCGCATGCTTGCGAGCGACCTCTTGCAGGTGCGTCGAGATCACGGCGGCTGCAGGCACGACTTCGTAGCCATAGAGTTCCGCGCGGGCCTGCTCTTCGGGCGAGATCCAGTAGGCGGTGCGGCCGGCGGCCGGTTCGCGCGTCGATTCGCCGGCTAGCGGCGCGCTGGTGCGTCCGGTGTCGATGGCCAGCAGTTTCCCGGGGCGGGCTTCGCCGCGCGCGACGCGGTTGCCCGCGATCTGAATTTCGTAGACCGACTCGGGCAAGCTCAACTTGTCCTTCATGCGAACTTTGGGCAAGAGGATGCCCATCTCGCTGGCCAGGATGGCGCGGACGGCGCTGATGCGATCCATCAAGTCGCCGCCGCGGCGCGGGTCGGCCAGCGGCAATAGCGCCGCACCGATCTCGATCCGCATCGGATCGACTTCCAAATAGTCTTCGGCGCGTTTTTCGGCCGGCTTGTGCTTGGCTGCTTCGACCTCGCGTTCCTTCTGTTCCTGCCGTACGGCTAAGGC
The DNA here is from genome assembly GCA_051953155.1 of Aureliella sp. Classification (GTDB taxonomy): domain Bacteria; phylum Planctomycetota; class Planctomycetia; order Pirellulales; family Pirellulaceae; genus Aureliella. Next base: position 5,585 of record JBQCJB010000077.1, read on the forward strand.
TGCATTCTGCTTCATGACGACATATGCCATGCCGATACAACCGCCGCCCAGCGTCAGGAGCGGGAGCGTGGGCAACTGGGTAAAGATCAGCAGCAAGAGAAAGCCGCCAGCTACGGCCAGCGCCTGAGGGCGAGCCGCCAACTGGTTGAGGAATTCGATCGGCAAGTTGGTTTGCTGCGTGCTGCGCGTCACGAGCAAAGCGGCTGCCAACGAAATCAGAAACGCTGGAATCTGGCTGGCCAAACCGTCGCCGATCGTCAGGCGGGTGAATAGGCCGAACGATTCGCTGACCGTCATGCCGGCGTACATCGTGCCGATATAAAGGCCGCCGACGATGTTGATGATCGTGATCAGGATGCCGGCGATGGCGTCGCCGCGCACGAACTTGCTGGCACCGTCCATGGCACCGTAGAAGTCGGCTTGCTTCTGAACCTGTTCGCGGCGCCGCTGGGCTTCTTGTTCGTCAATGACGCCTGCGCTCAAATCGGCATCGATGGCCATTTGACGCCCGGGCATGCCATCCAAAGAAAACCGCGCGGCCACTTCGCTGACGCGGGTCGCACCTTTGGTGATCACCAGGAACTGGATGGCGACGATAATCACGAACAGGATGATGCCGACTTCGATCCGATCGCCGGCGACAAAAGCGCCGAAGGCTTCGATCACTCCGCCGGCAGCGCCAGATGAATCGGTGTCCGCCCGAGTCAGAATCAAACGCGTCGTGGCCACGTTGAGCACCAACCGCGCCAGCGTTGTCGCCAGCAAGAGCGACGGAAAGACGTTCAGCTCCAGCGGCGTGCGAATATACAAAGTGGTCAGCAGAATGACGACCGAGACCGCGATGTTCGCCGCCAGCAGCACGTCCATCAGGATCGTCGGCAGCGGCACGAGGATCACGCCTACGCAGCCAATGATAGCGACCGGCAAAATCAGGTCGCGGTATCGATTGAGAAGAGCCAACGCGTTCATGTTACTGCTGGTCGACATCCATGTCTGGGATCGAAAGAGCCTGCGCGAAATTGGCAGCACGTGGGACAATAGCCAATTCGAGGCGGAAATGTCCAGACAGAATGATTTGATTGACTTGACGGCGAGTGCCGATTGTTGGGATAAGCACCAATCACCTAACAGAGGCATTCCTTCCCAGGACCAACCATGACATCGATAAACGGCGCAGCCTCAGCGAAATCCAGCGTTCCCGGCGCGGGCAAGACGACGGGCAATGACCTGCGGGACGTCAACCTGGACGACTTTCTGGGCCTGCTGGTGACGGAAATGCAGAACCAGGACCCGATGAACCCGATGGACAATTCGCAGATGCTGACTCAGTTGAGCCAGATCCGCGAAATCGGCTCGACCAACCAGTTGACCGAAACCCTGTCGACGCTGGCCGTCGGTCAGGGACTGACAATGGCAAGCGGGTTGATCGGCAAAAAAGTGACAGCTCTGGATGACGAGGCAAAAGACGTAACGGGCGTAGTCGACAGGGTCTCCGTAGAGACAAACGGCAAAGACGACACCAAACGTACAGTCAAAGTGCATATTGGCGATAAGACGGTCGATATCAACAACATTCGGGAGATCAACCAGTAAAGGGCCGGCTTTAGAAAAATCAGGTAGGGTAGGCAGATGGGTCTGACCTCTTCTCTCAGCACCGCGTTGACGGGCATGAATGCGGCTGAGACGCAGATCGACGTTCTGGGAAACAACTTAGCCAACTCGCAGACCGTCGGTTTCAAATCTTCGTCGGTCGCCTTCTCCAGCCAGTTCCTGCAGACGCTCTCGCTCGGTGGCGCGCCGACAAACGACAACGGCGGTACGAACCCGCGCCAGACCGGCTTGGGTGTCCAGGTAGGCGGCATCACGCCCAAATTCTCCCAGGGCACGATCCAGATCAGTTCGACCCCATCGGACTTGGCCATCCAGGGTGATGGCTTCTTTATGGTCCAGGGCTCGTCGGACGAAACCCTGTTCACCCGCAACGGTATGTTCAAGCTCAACGGCGCCAACGAGTTGGTCACGACCGACGGCAGCCGCCTGTTGGGCTACGGCGTCGACGATGTGTTCAGCATTCAAACGACCAGCCTCGTGCCGCTGAAGATCCCGCTGGGTTCGGAATCGGTCGCCAAGGCGACGGAGAACGTGGTGATGGAAGGCACGCTGACGCCCAGTGGAGCCATCGCCGACACCGCTGAGGTCATTCAAAGCTCGGTCCTGGGCGACTCGATCACGCCGCAGCCCGATTCCAGCGGCGTCAACATCGCTGCCGCAACCAATGCGAGCTCGTCGGGCATCACCGCCGCGCACAACCAGGGGGGCGGCACCTTCGCCGAAGGAGACGTCTATCAATACCGCTTTGCGTACGTCGATGCCAGCGGCAAAGAGAGCGTCCCGAGCGATCCGATTTCGGTCACGGTCCCCGCTGGCAACGGTCTGGCCGACAACACGATCACGCTGAACAATCTGCCCACCGCCGGCAGCGAATATTCGCAGCTGGCGATCTATCGCACGGCAGCTGGCGGCAGCACGTTTGAGAAACTGACCACCGTGCCGACCGGCGGCAGCTACGTCGACACCGGCACCGCCACGACCGGCCAGGCGCTTAGCACGGCGAATCTCAACGGCAACTACTCGTACGTGATCACCTACTACAAGTCAGGTGAGCCGGAGACGCGTCCCTCGGCGATGATCGGACCGCAGAACATCGTCAATGGTCGCATCCACTTGTCCGATTTCCCTGCCCCGCCGGTCCCGCCGGCCAGCGGCGGTTTTCCGGCCTACGATTCGATCCGCATCTACCGCAACACTTCGACGGACCAGAACTCGTTTTACCTCGTGGACACGATTCCTCCCGGCCAGGACTACACGGACAACAAGTCCGATGCCGCGATCAGCGATTTGACGGTCTCGGGCAACAAGAAAGTGGATCTCGACGGACCCGAAATCAACAGCAACACCTTGCTGGTTAACGTGCTCAAGCGCGAGGGCTTTGAGTACGCTCCGGTTTTCACCGAGGGAGAGTTGTCCTTCAGTGCCCGCAAGGGAGGCCGCAACCTTCAGGCGCAGAATTTTCAAATTACCTCGACCACGACCGTGCAGGATCTGGTCACTTTCATGCAGCAGTCGATGGGGATCCAAGTCGATGGTGGCGACGCCGCCAATCCAATCCCCGGCTCGGTGAACAACATTGCCGGCGAAAGCGGAACGCTGAATCCTGGGGCGTACATCCGCAACGGTCAAATTCGCTTCGTCAGCAACAACGGCAAGGACAACGCGGTCGACATCGACCTGACCAGCTTCCGCATCACCGACTCCAATGGCCAGATCAAAACTCCCGACCTGTCGTTCGGCTCTGTTCAAACAGCCAAGGGGCAGAGCGCGGTTGCCGACTTCATCACTTACGACACTCTCGGTCTGCCGATCCGGACGCGCGTGACAGCGGTTCTGCAGAGCAAGAATGATACGGCCACGACCTATCGCTGGTACGCGGACTCGGCGGACAACACGCCCGCCACGGGCTCCGACATCGCTGTCGGTAGCGGCTTGATAACCTTCGACGGCAACGGTAACTTCGTCTCGGCCACCAAGACGACGGTGGCTATCGATCGCAGCGGTTTGCCGAGCGTCTCGCCACTGCAATTCGACATCGATTTTTCGAGCGTGTCCGGCTTGGCGACTTCGACCGCCAGCTTGGCTGCGTCGCGTCAAGACGGTTCGCCTCCTGGTACGCTGACCAGTTACGTCATCGGTGAAGACGGCACGATTCGCGGTGTGTTCAGCAACGGTGTGACCCGCGATCTGGGTCAGGTGCGGCTGGCTCGCTTCAGCAACCCCGAAGGTCTGGAGCAGCGTGGCAACAACATGTACGCCCAGGGCATCAACACGGGATTGCCGATCGAAGGACGACCGGGCGAGAACGGCATCGGCGGCATCGCGGCCGGCGCTCTCGAACTGTCGAACACCGACATCGGCGGCGACCTGGTCACACTGGTACTCGCCTCGACCCAGTACCGCAGCAACGCTCGAGTCATCACCGCCACGCAGCAGTTGTTCGACGAGCTGCTGAACCTGCGGCGATAATAATTAGCAGCCGCGGCGATATCGGCTCACGGTCCGCCGGAGGATTTTTTTGTCTCCGGCGGCCGATGTGAGCAAAACTACGGCCACAGCAGTGCTTGGCGCGTTAGACTTCGTCGTCTTCCTCTTCGTCCACTTCGTCGTCAGGGAAATTGGCGGCGTAGGTCGCCAGGCTCAGCGTGTCGGTGGTGCGAAGCCCGCTGGCGGCTTCCTCCAGGCGATCCCCCGTGGCGTGAACCACGACTAAGACCGAACCTTCTTCCAGTCGCTTCTGGTACGATTCGCTGGCATCTTCGCTGACACCCCATCTCCGGGCGCCGCTGAGCAAGCCTCCGGCTGCCGCGCCGGCCAGGGCAGCGGCGATCGGGCCGACGATGAAGAAAGGGGCCAGCATCGTGCCGGCGGCCAGCGGAGCCGCCGCGCCCGAAGCGACCGCTGCTCCCAACCCGCCGCTGGCCGTCACCGAGGCCTCAGCATTCTTTTCGCGGCGGGCCCGTTCCAGTTCGGCAACTTCCGCATTGGAACTGCTGGATATGACCGACACCGTGTCATCGGCAAAGCCTCGCATGTCGAGCACTTCCAGGCCGATGCGAGCTTTCTTGTAGTTGGCATATTCGGCCACGACGCATTGGTCTTCCATTTGGGTTCTCCTCAAGCTGACAGAGCGGGCCGCCCACTGGCGGCCCGGAACAGGCTTTTTCAGGGGCAAGAATCGTGCCTAGAAGCGAGGGCGCGATGCCAGAATGATTGCGAATCAGCACACCCCCCGCTGCCGCCGGGTCCGCAACTGAGGTCAGGTAGCGCCGCAGCGGGCAAGAACTGCGGTTTCACAATAAGACGCTCCGCCCTGGCTCAGCCCGGCGGGCCACAGGCGGCCGGCTCGCGTGCGGCCCGAAGGAGGGCTACACTATCAGGGATCCCTCAGACACTAAAAGTTCCGGAGACCTACTCGCGGGCGCGTCAGGCAAAGCTAAGCGGCCCGTGGGAGGCAATTGGCCGACCGCCTATGAGCAATCCACTCGGAGAAAAGGCCAACGCTGACGCCGTCCGCGAAAGCGAAGAGCGGTATCGCGTCCTGGTCGAAGGCATCGCCCTGGCAGTCTGGGAGACCGATCCCACGGGCAGCCAGCTGACCGATTCGACCAGCTGGCGTGGCTTCACCGGCCAGGATGCCGCGGACGTCAACGCGGCTCATTGGACCGACGTCATCCACCCCGACGACCGCGAACCGCTGGTCGAGCAATGGCGGCGGTGCATGCAGCAGGGCACTCCCTTCAACTTTGAATACCGGCTGTGGCGGGCCGACGGCAAGTGGATCTGGACGCAGGCGCATGCTGCCCCGCTGCGCGACTCGGCCTGAAATGTTCGCAAGTGGGTCGGGATGAATCTGGATATCTCCCAACGCAAGGAGGCAGCCAACCAACTGATCATGAACGAGCGGCAGTTGAAGTTGGCGCTCGATATCAGCCGCATGAGTTTTTGGAATCTCAATCCGGTCGCGCGGCACGTGCGGATGGATGCGCGCATGCGCGCGATGTGGGGCGAGACGACCGACGAAGAATTCCTACCGCTCGACCACGTGCTCAAACGCATCCATCCAGTCGACCGACCTAAAGTGATCGCGACTGTCGAAGCGGCTCTCGACCCCAGCGGCACGGGACTTTACTTGCCCAACGACTACCGCATCGTCCTGGACGACGGGACCATCCGCTGGCTGTCGGCCAACGGCATGACGATGTTCGCCGGCCGCGGCGGTGAACGCCACGCTACCGAGCTGTTCGGCACGGTGCTGGACATCACGCAGCGCAAACTGACCGAAGCCTCGCTCCGCGAAAGCGAGGAACGGCTCCAGCAGCTGAATGCTCAACTGGAAGATCGCGTTCGCGAGCGCACCCAGGAACTGCTCGCCAGTGAACAGCGATTGCGAGCCACGGCTGAACGAGCCCAGCAGGTCAGCCGCCAACTGCGAAGCCTGGCTCTGGAACTGTCGCGGACCGAGCAGCGCGAGCGGCGGCAGCTGGCGCACATTCTTCACGACCATGTGCAACAGTTGCTGGTCGGCGCGAAGATGCGGATCGAAGCCCTGTCGCGCGACGAGGAGCTGCGAGTTGCCCAGGAACGTCTGGTCGGTATTTCGACGGTCATCGATCTGGCCATCAACGCCACGCGTTCGCTGGCCATCGAGGTCGCGCCGCCACTGTTGCACTCCCAGGGATTGCCTGCGGCCTTGCAGTGGTTAGCGCTCCACACCCAGGAACAACACAACCTGGCTGTGGAAATGAACATCGACTCGTCGGCCAATCCGCGCAGCGAAGAATCACGAGAGTTGCTCTTTCAAGCCTCGCGCGAACTGCTGCTGAATGCCGTCAAGCATGCCCGCGCCCAGTCGGTGAAAATGCGTTTGGCGACCGAAGGGAATTGGATTGTTCTGGAAGTCAGCGATGCAGGTGTCGGTTTCGATCCGGGCAGTGTCAACGGCGACGCGCCGACCTTTGGATTGCTGCATCTGCGCGAGCGATTAGCAGCCGTCGGCGGAGAAATCCGCATCGAAAGCAAACCTGGACAAGGCACGCGGGTGACCGTCCGCTTGCCCGAGGAACCGTGACCGGATTCGACAAGCGCCTGAATGAACATCGATGCCGACTTGCGTCGGTGGCCGCCGGTTCACCAGCCAAGCCCTACGAGCCGATGCGGCGCATGCTATCGATGTACGTGGCGCGATCGATGAGCCCTTTGAGGAAATAAGTGCTCAGGATGTAGCGCTGGATGCGGGCGGCGTCCTCGGTCTGATGGCCGGCGCGGTAAGCGACCCGCTCGAGCGAGTAATTATCCTCCAGGTCGGCCAGCTTCACCGGGCGAGCAAGCGGGCACTCGGCCAGCCGGAGCACGTACTCGTAATACTCTTCGTGCTCGCGATGGGTCAGGGCATCCACCGCGTCGACGACTTCCGGAGCAAAGCCGCGGCGCCGCAGATCGTCGAGCGACAGTTCCGTGTCTTCGATCAGATCGTGCAGCACGCCGACCTGGCACGCCAGCGGATCGCTTTGCCGCAGCATGACGCGCAGCAGGTGCAGGATGTAGGGCTGCCCCGCCTTGTCCGGAATGCCGCGAAATTGCTCGACGGCCAAGGCGAGTGCGTCGTCGAGCGTGGCGCTACCAGGTTGGCTGTCCATCAGGTTGCCTGTCCATGCTCTGGCAAACTCACTTGGCCCGCGAGAAGAACTTGATACAGCACGGAGCACCGACCTTGAGCGGCTGGCCTACTTGTGTCAGTTTGCCGGTGCTGGGATCGACCTTGAAGACCACGATCGAGTCGGAGCCTTGATTTTCGGCCAACAAGAACTTGCCGGTGGGATCGATGCGGAAGTTGCGCGGCGTCTTGCCGCCGGTCGACGTGTGGGCAACCGGGGTCAGCGCAGCCTGGCTCGCATCGAACGCGAAGACAGCGATGCTGTCGTGACCCCGATTGGAGCCATAAACGAATTTGCCGTTGGGATGCACGAGCACTTCGGCGGTCGTGTTGCCGCTGGCCTTATAATCCGCCGGCAGCGTGCTGACCGAGCCGAGCGTCGTGAATTTGCCGGCCGACGCGTCCCACTTGGCTACCGCTAGCGTGTTGCCCATTTCGTGGATGATGAAGGCGTGCTGTCCGTCGGGATGAAAAGCCAGATGGCGCGGGCCGCTGCCAGGCTTGGCGTGATAATTGCCTGCCGGCTGTGGAGTCAACTTGCCGCTCGCCGCGTCCAGCGCATAAACCAGGACTTGGTCCAGACCTAGATCGACTGCGCATACGAAGCGATTGCTCGGGTCGGACATGATGCAGTGCGCGTGCGGGCCTTCCTGGCGCTGTGGATCGGCGCTCTTGCCTGCGTGCTGGATGTTCGAAGCCAGGCTGCCCAGCGATCCATCGTCGCTGATCGGCAGCGAAGCGATGCTCCCGCTGCCATAATTGGCCACCAGGGCCACTTTACCGGTGTGATCCGTCGAGACGTAACACGGCCCGTTGCCTCCGCTGGGCTGGCCACCGATCGGCGTCAGTTTGCCATCGGCAGCGATCTTGTAAGCCATCAACTGCGCGCCCTCGCGGCGTCCTTCGCGGCGAATCTCGCTGCACGCGTAGAGCACGTCTAGAGTGGGATGGATCGCGAGAAACGATGGATTATCGATCTCGGCAACCAACTCCAGTTGCTGGAGTTCTCCGGTGTCGGTGTTGAGCACGCAGCGGTGGATGCCGCGGCTGCTGCCGGAAGTGTACGTACCGATATAGAAAGGAATCATGGAGCCCCCTGGTGGCTGCTGTGGGTTGGTTCGAGTCCGTTCTTGCGCGGCCAGCCCGGTCGCGATGGAACCGAGTCCGACCAGCCAGGCAATTGCCAGGCAAAAATTCCTGGAGCGGATGATGCGGGACATGCGACAGCCCTCTCAAAGTCGTTGGCTCGTCCGGGATGGATGACACTCCATGGCCGCCAAGTGGCGCGTGCATCGAGCGGCGCTATAATATCGACCAGGCCATCCCGATCCGCAAGCAGCCCGATCCCGGACTTGGCATTGCCCAGATGTTTCAGATTGGGTACACAGGGTAATTGGCGCAGGGCAGAACAAGGACGTGCGGCCGGAGCGGTCGAGCAATCCCGCTTCAAGATGAAGGAACGTTTCGATGGCCAGACCAATGCAGCAGGCGAACCACCGGATGCTGCTGGTCGCGTGCTGGTTGCTGGCAGCCCTGGCCGGAGAGGGCCGCGGCCAACTCCAACTCGCACCTCCCGGACTGGCACCTTCTGGACTGGCACCATCTGGTCCGGCGACGGCACCGAACAATTCGGCAGCCAGGGGCTCGAGCGACAGAGCGAGCGCAGCCTCGCCGGCAACACCTCAGGCGCCACAGACCGCCGCCCCTCAGGCGCCCACGTCCCTTGCGGAGCCCCCCAGCGCGTCGCCGTCGAGCGATCCCGGCGCGCCGCCCGCTACGGTGCCACCCACTACGGCACCTTCGACGACACCGCCTTCGACTACGCCGCCTTCGACCGTGGCCTCGCCGTCGTTGGCGTTGACGGCCGACTCGATCAACGCCCGCCTGGCGCCGGTGCAGAAGACGACGGAGATCGAGCCGACGCTCAAAGACAGCGTCGTGCCGCTCTATCAGCGGGCACTGGTCGACTTGAAAGCAGCCGCCGATGCGCAGCGGCTGCGCAAGGAATTTTCCAGCCGCCTGGCCGCAGCCCCGAAAGCTTTAGCCGACGCCAAGCAAAAGAAAGAGCAACCCGCACCGCGCGTCGACGACGCCGCCCTGCTGGACTTCCTCAGCTTTGAAGAGCTGCAGGCGGAGCTGCAAAATGCGCAGGCCAAGTTGGCTGCGGCGACCGAACTGCGGGCGAAGCTGAGCGAGCAAGTCGACACTCGTGAAAAGCGTCGGAAGGAGCTCCCGCAGCTAATCTCCGAAGCGCGGGCCAAGGTCGAGCAGATCGACCGCGAGCAAGCTGCTGCCGCCAGTTCGCCGACTGCCGACCCGCTGCTGAAAGAGGCCACGACCTGGTCGCAGACGGCCCAAAAGATGGCCGCGGTCGAGCAAACGCAAATGCTCGAACAAGAACAGCGGCTCTACGAAGCTGAAACCGAGTTGCTGCCGCTGCAGTTGGATCAGGCCCGGGCGGAAGAGAAGGCCTTGGCCGAAGATGTCCGCCGCTTGAACGAGCAGATCGATCGCGTGCAAAAGGACCGTATTGCACAGCAGCGCCAGCAGGTGCGCCGCCTGGTCGAGGAAATCCCCAAATCGCCCGACACACCGGCCTCCCTGGTCGCCCTCGGCGATCAACTACTCAAGCTGATCAACCAGTGGTTTGATCTTGTCAAGAAGAAAGCCGACATCAATGCCGAGCTGAACAGTTCCAAAGCGGTGCTGGACAAGTGGAAAGACCGCTATACGAAAATGGTCAATCGCGTCGAGCCTCAGCCGGGGCAAGACGTCGTGGCGGGGTTCAACAGTTGGGTCGGTTTGATGCTCCGCAAACAGCGCAGCGAGCTGCCCGATCCGCAAAAGCTCGAACGGCAGATCCACCACTACCGGCAGGAGGCGCAGGTGATGGACGCTCTGCTCTTCGAGCTCGAAGACGCTCTGCAGCAAATTCATTCGTGGAGCGACGGCGATTCGACGTTTCAATCCAACGTCGCGCCCAGCGGCAGCGCGCCGGTCACGCGTAGCGATGTCGCAACCGATTTGCGGCCCGCCTTCGATCGCTTGCTGACGAAGGAAAAAGAGCTGATCGAGTCGATGAAGATCGACATCGATAACTATCTGAACAACCTCTATCAAGTCGCCGATATCAAGACGCAGACCAGTTCACTGATCGGCGATTATCGTTCATTTATCGAAAAGCACGTACTGTGGATTCGCAGCAGCGAGCAGTTCGACAAATCGGATTTTCGCGAAGCGGCCAGCGCGTTCCATTGGTTGGCCAGCCTTTCCAATTGGCGCAAGCTCGGACTAGCGCTGTGGCAGGACATGCGCAGCAATCCCTGGTGGGTCGCCCTGTTCCTGGTGGGCTTCTTTGGCCTCACGCTGAATCACACGCGCATGCGACGCGTGCTGTCCGTTTGCGGGGACAGGGCTGCCAAGCGGTCGGCGACCTCGTTCGCCCTGACGATGCAATCGCTGCTGCTGACGGTGGCTATATCGCTGCCCGTGCCGCTGGTGCTGATGACTCTCCACTGGCGCCTGGCCCTGATCGATGACAACGGCGACGTCTTCGCGGCGGCAGTCGCCCACGGTTTGCTCATCGCCGCAGCCGTCTTTACGCCCTTTGAACTCCTGCGTCAGATTTGCCGCCCCGGCGGTTTGGGGATCAAGCACTTTGAATGGTCGGAATCGGCGGCCAGGCTGCTGTCGGTTAACCTGCGATGGCTGATCGATGTCGCTACCCCGATTGCCGGTTTGGTCGGCGTGATGGAAGGCCAAGCCAACACGCGTTGGCAAGCTTCGCTCGGGCGGCTGGCCTTTCTGATCTTGATGGCCTTTATCCTGGCGTTCTCGGCGCGGGTGTTTCTTCCCGGTAGCGGAGTGTTCGCCAAGTACCTCAAACAGTATCGCGGTGGTTGGCTCGACCGCTTGCGCTGGGGCTGGTATCCGGTCATCGTGTTC
>JBQCJB010000078.1:0-4826 GCA_051953155.1 Aureliella sp.
AAGCTGGTCAAGCCCGGTAGTATCGCCGAGAGCCTGCAAATCCACAAGCCCATCCATCTCAGCGCAGCGTCTGCCAGTTTTCCACCGGCCGCCACGCCAGGGTCGCCCCCGAGCCAGCCCAAGCAAGGAAGAGCGGCAAAAATGATGATCGGCTGCCCAAAACTCGCTACGCCAGCCGAATTCCGCGGGCGGCCAGCCCGCGGGCCAGCCAGCCCACCCAGGCCGCCGTCGTCGCCGGAGAAACGAACGCCAGATTGGCCACGATCATCATAAAGCCGAAGGTCGGCATGCCCAGCGCCAGGGCAATGCCGCCGTGCACAAAGACCGCCATCGCCAACACCAGTGGCCGAGTCAGCCGCGGCCACACGAGCGCCGCATAAAAAGTTTCCCAAAAAATCGTCGCATGCGTCAGCACGGCAATCACCAGCGGCGAACGGCCCAGCCAGGCAATGTTCAGAGATTGGTATTCGTAGTTGACGATCGACCACCACATGGCGCTCCCCTCCCACCAGAAGTCGCCGCGCATCTTGCTCAGCCCGCCGAACAAATAAATGATGCACAGGTGCAACTGGATCAACCGCGTCGCCACGTTGATGGCGACGCTCGGGGGAGCCGCCTCCGCCGCCCCGTCCCGCAGCCGCGCCCGCCGCGCATCCAGGCTATACACCGCCCCGCACGGACAGAGCATCAAATACATCGACAGCATCATGACGATCTGGTCGAGCCCGAACAGCGCGCCGGTTTGGCGATGGCAAACCATCAACGTCAAAAACCAAGCCAGCGGCACCGCCACGCGCGTCCACAGTCCCACGGTCATCAGCCCGCACACGGCGATCGCCAACACTTCGTGCACCGCCAGTAGTCCGGGACTGGAGATGGCGGTCAGATAGCTGCGACTGTAATCGAGCTGATGAATCGCTCGCATCGTCGGCCCGTCGATCCAAGCGTCGGGTCCGAAAAAATCATTCAACTGGCTCAGCCAAATAGCATGCACGTAGACCAGCATCGCCCCGCAGCAAATGCGAATCACCGCCAGCGTGTGCGGTGCTCGCGCAGCGAACCAAAAGCGATCCCAAGCGTGGGCCGCTTCGGCGATCCAGCCGCGTACACCGCCGCTGCCGACGGGCAAACTGCTCACGGGCGGATCTCCTCAGGCTCGACATTATTCCGCGGCGCCGCATTTTGCGGCGCAAGATTGCGCGGCTGTGCGCCCCGCGGTGATGCGGACGCTGGTTGGCCAGGACTCTGCCCCGGAGAGTCGGACGCGCTGGAAGTGTCGGTTGTATTTCCGGCGCCGCGACCGGCAGTCGGCGCGGTCGAACTGGCGGCCGCCGCGCTCGGCCGGGAAGGCGCTGCCGCTGGTGGCAGAGACTCTTCGACATCGGCCGCCGGATAGTCGGGCAAGAGAATATAGAACTGCTCGTCATCCAGCTTCAGTTGCTGGTCGAACACTTCGACTGCGTTGGGCAAGCGGTGCTCCATCAACTGAATCTCGGCAGACTGGGCGCCGTAACGCTTGGCCAAGTGGTTCTGCATCGATCCGCGAACGCGTTCGAACAGTTCGCGGTCGCGCTGCCAGGCTTGGCGAATCGGCAAGGCTGCGTTGACCTCCGCGGCAGACGGCTGCGGAGTATAGAGCTGATACAAGAACTCGGAGAGCATGAAATGCCGGTGATACAACAAGCGGGGCCACTGAGCGCGATGGTTCGGCAATCGCAGGTGCCGGACCGAACCATCCGCGTCGCTCAAGCGGATGTCCATCAAGTGGCTCGGACCCGGATTGGGTGCGAAGAAGAAGTAACCGTGATGCAGATAAAGAAAATCGATATACGGCCCGAGCCCGCGGCGGACGATCTGCGCGTCGGGAGAGGCCGGTTGCCGGCCTTGGCTGAACATCCGCAGTGGTTCGCCGATGACTGCCAGCAGGTGCAGGAACAAGAGCACGCTCAGCACGGCTCGCCCCTTCGGACTGAGCCACCACGCGGGCGCCCGCTGGGAATCCGCTTCGTTCGACTTCGACTTGCCTGATTGCATGGATGACGGAGCGGGGAGAGCGATTGTGGGTGATGAGCTTGGAAAGTGTGGGAAGGGTTTTTCTATTCGCCGCGAATGACGATCTCTTTCAGCTCGTTGCCGCGCTGCACCAGCAACGTCAAAGCGTCCCCGCGATCGATCGTCGACAGTTCCTGACGCAAGGAGGCTTGCGAAGTGATGCGCGTCGAGTTGACGAACAACACCAGGTCATCGCCAGCCAGCCCCGCTTTCGCAGCCGCCGAACCGGGCTGTACCAGGTCGACATAGGCCGGCGTCTTGGGCAGGACGTCGGGCACCAACACGATCCCCAAGGCCAGCAACGAATGCGGGCGATCGACGGCCGCCTTGGTCGCGTCGACTCGCGCGATCGATTTGCCGGAGAGTATGTTTTCCACCGATTGCTTCAGTTGTCCAGCGGGGATGGCATAATTGAGCCACACATTGGCCCGCGCATCGCGCAGCTCTTTGCCCAGCATGCCCAGCAGCCGTCCTTCGAAGTCCGTCAGTGCGCCCCCCGCAGCGCCCGGATTGTTGGTCATCGCATCGACGACGTAAATCGGTCCTTGATAAACCGACGCGAAAGTTCCCCGTCGCGCGTCGAGCCGTGTGCGGGCCATGATGACGCCTCTCTGCACGCTGGCCATCTCTCGGCCCGTGGCAATGCCGAACAAGTTGCTCAGCGCCAGCACGCGCTGTCCAACCTGCCCCTCGGGCGCATCGGACAGCGAGAAGAATTCGGCGGTCGGTTGGTTCGTTTCGAGCACGGCGATTTCCAGGTTCGGGTCGATGCCGACCACCTTCGATTCCAGGCGGCGTCCGTCACTGGTAACCGCGATGATGGTCTCGACATCCAGCACCGTGCTCCAGACCGTCAGGATGTGCCCTTGGCCGTCGATGAAAAAGCCGCTCTGGTAGGCTTCCAAGCCGGCGACACCACCGGCGCCATACAGTTTGACGGTCTTGAGCTCGGCTGCGACGGCAACGGCGTTCAGCGAGCCGGCGGTGGCCGAGTGCGTCTGGGCATGCACTTCGTGCAACTGGCCGGCGCCGGCCAGCAGCCAGCCGCACGCGAGCCAGATCAGGGCAGGGCGGGGCGCGGGGAACTGCAGCATGGTTTACTTCTCCTCCTTGCGCGCCGCACTCTTCTCGCCGGCATTCTTATCAGCCTTGTCAGCGTTCTTCTCGCTATCCTCGGCGGAGTTCTCGGCGGAGTTATCGGCCGATGTCTCAGCAGACGTTTCGACCGCCTCCAGCTTGACCAGCAGCCGCGGCTCGGTGCCGTACTGCAATCGAGCCCGCCCCGGCCACTGTCGTCCGTCCAGTTCGTGGTACTCGTCCAGGTACAGTTCCACCGGATCGCGAACCGAGTCGCCCTGGACCTCAACGCAGGCGATTTCGTTGGAGCCGACCGGCACGTAAAAGCGGACCAGCGCGTCGAACCAGTTGGTCTGCAGAACGTCGCAGATCACCATCTCCGTCAGCTCGTCGCCCAGCTTGGGATACAGAGGCGCGGTGCCCAAATAAATCGTGGCTCCCAGCCGCTCGGGCCCGACCTGCAGCAGTTGTTGCCAGGCCCGCAGGGCGACCAGCAAACCTTCTTCGCGATTCTGGTCGACCACCGAGGCCAGTTCGTCGCCCAGCGCGACATCCAGCTTGCGATTACCGATCGACATTTGCCCGCTCTCGGCGCCGACGGCGAGCTTGACGGGAGTCGGTTCGCTCGCCAGTTTGCCGCTCAGCTGCCAACGCGCTCCCAGCGACTGGAAATCGCCCAGCCCGCCGATGCGCTGCCAGACCTGCTGCCGCTCGAGGCGATTGAAGTAGTAGTTGGCGAAGCCCTCGCGCGGCTCGAGCATCGACTTGACCAGTTTGAAGTTCGGCTTGCCCGGAACCTCTTGGTCCTCATCGCCACCAGCCTCTTCCTCAGCCTGCTTGGCTCGCTCGGCCAGCTTTTCGGCTTCCTTGCTCTCTTTCGAGCCCTTCGGTTCAGAGCCTTGTTTTTTGCCCGGCTCGCCCTCTTTCTTATCGCCAGGTTTTTCGCCGGGCTTGCGACCGCGGCGGTCGTGTTCCGGCGGCGGAGCTTCGCCGGCGACCAGTTGGATGAGCTGCTGCTCGGTGTGCACGCCCATCAAGCGCACCAGCAGCGTTTCGAGCTGGCCGTCGCGGCGGACGACCATGGGGACTCGCCAGTCTTTGGGCAACGTGCCGAGTACATTTTTGAAATCGTTGGTCGTTTCGATCTCTCGACCTGCAAAACTGACCACCTCGTCGCCGTAACGCAGGCCGCGGCGATACACGTCGCTGCCGCTGAGGATGTTGCTGACGAGCACCTTGCCGCGATCGTCGGTCGAAACGGTCGCTCCCAATGTCGCATGATCGACCAACCGCCCGCTGCGAAGCATGCCCAGAAAATTCTTGATCTGGTTGATGCTGATCGCGTAGCCGACGCCCACGTTGATGCGTCCCCGTTTCTCGAACGAACACCGGCCGTTGATGCCGATGACTTCACCGTCGAGATTGAACAGAGGCCCGCCCGAGTTGCCTGGATTGATTGCTGCATCGGTTTGGATGCAGTCGGCATATTCCAGCAGCGTGCCGGAAGGATATTGGTACCGGCCAGTCCCGCTGACCAGTCCGAGCGATACCGAAGGCTGGAGGTTGGTTGCCAAGCCGAACGGATTGCCGATGGCAAAGCACCATGGGCCGACGCGCACGCTATCGCTGTCGGCCAGCGGCGCGGTCGGAAAGTTTTCGTCACCCAGCAGCTTGATCAATGACACGTCGCCGGTGGC
>JBQCJB010000079.1:0-4974 GCA_051953155.1 Aureliella sp.
TGTTCGCATCGGCGCGGCTGATGATTTGAAAATTGGCTGTATCCAGCCGCGAAAACGATCCAGCCGGCCAACCGAGCTTCGGGTCGGCAACGCGCCATGTCCGCGGCCGAGTGCGGATGGAGAGGGCTGGCAACAGCGGACCGAGCGCGCGTTTGGCGTCCGCATTGTCAGGGTCCTCGCGGGCCGCACGCCATAGGTCGAGGTACGCGGCCCACTCGTCGTTCTCGGCCAGCGCTCGTTGGGCTTCGGCTATCCAGTACCGCGCATGTCGCTGGCGTGCCGCCGTGAAATGCTTGAGCCAACTGGTATGCGCCGGCTTTTCGGCGGCGTCTGCCTGCGGCAGGGCCGCTAGCGGCGGATCGGCATCGACAGGTAGATACAGCCGGCGCGCATCCCCCGGCGCCGCGGAAAGCCAACGCTGCATGACCAGCCGTTCGCGCTCCAGTTGCAGCCGCTGACACACTGCGTCCAGCCGCGCGAGTTCAGCGGCCATCGCCGGCGGATCGAGCGCATCCGGAGCAGTTGCCGCGCCGGCAGTTGTTGCGCTTTCTTGCGCCTGCGCGACGCGGTCGAAGCTGAATCCGAGCAGCGGCGCCAGCAGCAGCGCAACCTGGAGCGTAGTCTGCAAGTTGCCGCTTCCAAGTTTCGACTGCATGATACGACTGATTGATTGGTACGAGGAGCGCGCGGCAAACGATCTGCCGGCGCGTGTGATCGAGCGATGCCAAACTAGTTTAACATACCCCTTATGAACACCGATTCTGTTTGTGCCGTCTTTGCCTATGGAACGTTGAAACGAGGCCAATGTCGCCAGGCGTGTTGGCCGGCAGAGCCGCTGGACGTAGTCAAAGCCTGGACGCTCGGTGAATTGACCGACACGGGGCCCTATCCGGCACTTTTTCACGGCAGCGATGCGGTGGCCGGCGAGGTCTGGATCTTCGATCAAGTATCGATGGCGCGCGTGCTGGAAGTGCTGGACGAAGTCGAAGAGTACCGGCCGGGCCAGACCGCCACGAATCTGTACGAGCGCGAGATCGTCCGCTGTACAGGTCAGGACGGCATCGTGCATCGCGCGCATGCGTACTTCTATGCCCGGCCACACGAGAAGAGCTGCTTCCGGCGCATCGAGCCCGAACACGTCTGGGCCGGTCGGGCTTATGCGGTGTGGCCCGTGGGAGGCGACTGGTAAGACTGGGCCATCTCGGCGAGCAGCTTGCCGATCAGGTCGCGGCTGGACGGCGGCGAGAGCAGTTCCGCTTCGCTGCCTAAAGCCAGGACGCGCGGAACGATTTCCATGTCGTGGTAAGCCGGCACGCGGAGCACTCCGCTGCCATCGGCGTCAGCAGTGAACGTCTGCTGCGCGTGCCACGGATCCTCTTGCACCCAACGAGCCGCTTGGGCCGACAAGCGAATTTCGTAGGTCGTCGCTTCGGCACCGGAAAAGATGCCGACGGTCTGTCCGAGGTGCGCCTCGACATCGATCTTGTCGTTGGGCTTGAACCAATTGTCGAGAGCTGTTGCCGAAAGAAATCTGTCCAGTTTCCAGTGCCGCAGACGTTCGGTTCCCGCGCCGTCGCGTGCCTCTTCGGTGGCCACGACATAGATGCTCGACTGGTAGATGACGACTCCGTACGGCTCGATGACCCGCACTTGCGCGGGCTTGCCCAGCGACTGGTACTCGATTTCCAGCCGGCGGTGTTCCTGGATCGCCCGGTTGGCCGTTTTCAGCATCCCCTGATGTTTTTCATACGACTTGGCGGGCGTGCCGAAGACGTAGAGCGTCCGCCGGTAGCGCTGATAATGCTCCCAAACGCTTGCCGGCAGTTGTTCCTTGACCTTGTTCCAGAACGACTCGATGCCGATCCAGAACTGCGTTCCGACCAGCGGCAACATCAGCTGCCGGCCCATCGAGAGGGCGATCAGTTCGCTGGCTGTGATGGCGATCTTCTGCAGTCCCTTATCGGCGCGGCTCATCTTCCAAACGCGTCCGCGCGAGGTTTCTTCGTCTTGGATCGGCATGCCAGCGGCGACCAGTGCGTCGATGTCGCGGCGAATGCTGCGCGGATGCAGCGACGAAAGGCCAAGTTCTTCGACGACCGTATCGCGGAGTTCTTCGAGCGTCGCTCCAAAACGAAGGCGTTCCAGGATTTGGATGATCTTGTGCTGCCGGATCAACTGTTCATTGCGCGCCAAAAAGAAATCTCCTTAATGCGGCTCGCCGAGTGGCCGCGTCGTGCGTCGGAACTTTGGCTTGGGACAAGCCGGCGGAGGAACACTGCTAGGCTAGAAACGCCAGCGGATGCCGGCGGTTTTCCAGCGGCAGGGACACGATTTTACCCAGTCGGTGCGATTCGAATATGGCCATGATCATTTCGATAACGGCCCGAGCGGCCTGCATGCCGCACTTCGGCTCGCGATCCTCTTCGATCGCTGCGATCAAGTCGCGCGCCGCCGCAGGATTGCCACCTTCGTAGCCGGTTGCTTTGAGCGTCTCGGGCTTGTCGATCCCGTTCGAAGTGATCGTTTGCCAGCGCGCGTCATTGGCCGGCGCGTGCCAGCCAGAGTCCTTCAAAATGTAGGCTGGAATGCCGTAGCCGGAGGCCATGTCGATGACGCCTTTCGAGCCATAGATGCGCATGCCGAAGCGACTAGGAGTGCCGGCCGCATCGCGCTTGGAGGAGAACGAGCCGATGACGCCCTTGGGGAATCGAAAGGTGGCTTCCACGCGGTCGCCCGCCAGCGGGCCCAGGGCTTCATTCCCCGGCCGCACGTGTTTGGCAGTCACCGGTTCGTCGTCCTGGACGAGCATCGCCTGGCACTGCAGTGGGTCGCCCGCTATAGCTCGCAAGGTGTCGAGCACGTGCGAGCCGAGAACCCATAGATCTTCGCCGCCGCCCCGCCGGTCCTCTTTGCCGCGCGTCCGAACTTCGACCAGATCCCCGATCTCGCCGTCGGCGATCAACTTCTGCACGACGGCCAACTGCGGCGAATAACGAGCGATGTGGGCAACGGCCAGTTTCAAATGCCGCATTTCACAGGCGCGAACGATTTCATCAGCCTCGGTCAGATCGCGGCAGAATGGCTTTTCCATGTACATGTGGCAACCATGCTCGGCACAGGCCAGCGCCATGTCGCGATGCTGATCGGGCCACCGCGGACAGATCGCTACGATTTGTGGCCGTTCCTTGTCCAGCATTTCGCGATAGTCGGCGTACCCCTTAGCCGCCCCGGTGCGAGCGATCGCCGGCTGCAAGCCTGCGGGGTTGTCGTCCGCCACGGCGACGACGCGACATTCCGGCAGCGTCTTCCAAACGGCATCCAGCCCATGCCCGTAGTTGCCGCGCCCCGTCGAACCGATCACCGCGACCTTGATCATGCTGATGCTCCTTTTGCGCCAGAGGAATCGAGCTGCTTGGCTGTGGGGGAAGAGTTGTGATTGTAACGCTTGCCATCCCCGACTGGCCGCTTGGATGTTAACATGGCGACTAAGTTTTCGGTTCCCTAGGCCGGGGATCACGGCATTTCGGGGTTTTGAGCGAAACGATCATTCGATGACGACGACAGCGGCCGCGACGCGCCTTGCAGAAATCGAAGAAAAAGTTGCGACCGGCCAACGGCTGACGATGGACGATGGACTGGTTCTGTTCGATCCAGCGACGCCCCTGGGCGAGGTAGCGCGGCTAGCCAACCAGGTGCGCGAGCGGCTGCACGGCAATGCAGCCTATTACAACATCAACACGCATCTCAACCCGACGAACGTCTGCGTTTATCGCTGCCGGTTCTGTGCGTTTCGCGCCGATCTGCGCGATCCGCGCGGGTACGTGATGAGCGACGAACAGATCCTGGCTCGAGGACGCGAGGCGGTCGACAACGGCTGCACTGAGATGCACATCGTCGGCGGTCTTCATCACCAGAAACCGTACGAGTGGTATCGAGGCATTATCAGCCAGCTGCACCAAGCCTATCCCAGCTTGCACTTGAAAGCCTGGACGCCGGTCGAGATTAACTGGTTCGAGTTTTTGACCAAGCAGAGCACCCGCGAAATCCTGGAAGATCTGATCGAGGCAGGGCTGGGCAGTCTGCCGGGCGGCGGCGCCGAGATTTTTCATCCAGAAGTCCGCGACCAGATCTGCGAACACAAAGCCAGCGCGCATAAGTGGTTCGAAGTCCATCGCACGGCACATCAGCTAGGGCTGCGCAGCAACGCTACGATGCTATACGGCCACATCGAACAGCCCTACCATCGCGTCGACCATCTCTTGCGGCTGCGCGAGCTCCAGGACGAAACGGGGGGCTTTCAAACTTTCATTCCTTTGGCCTTCCATCCCGACAATACCAAGCTATCGCATATCGCCAAGCCTTCGGGACTGGTCGATCTGCGGGTGATCGCTGTCAGCCGACTGATGCTCGACAACATTCCGCACATCAAGGCGTACTGGATCATGCTGGGCATAGAAACTGCGCAGCTGGCGCTCAGCTACGGTGCCGACGACATCGACGGCACGGTGCGTCATGAACTGATCTACCACGATGCGGGCGCGACGACCCCTGAAATGCTCTCGGTCGATCGCATTTGCCAGTTGATCCGCGAGACCGGACGCGAGCCGGTCGAGCGCGACACACTCTACCATCGCATTCAGCGCGATCCGGACAACTTCGCGCTCTGGCAAAGAATCTGAGTGCTGGAGTCGCCGTAAGGGGCTCGCTTCACGCCAACGATTTCCGTTACATTAACGCTGCGATTAGGCTAGCAGATCGGCGGTGAGACGATTTCGTTTTGACGACTTAGTACGATGAGCAATCCGATGGCAGCGAGCGAGCAGACTACGGCGTGGGGACGTTGGATGGCGCTGACGGCCGCCTTGTTGGGCTGGATGTTCGACGGAGCGGAGATGGGCATGTTCTCGATGGTAGGTCGAGATGCCATGAAGGATTTGCTCGCGTCGACCAATCCCACCGAAGATCACGTGGCGC
>JBQCJB010000080.1:0-3745 GCA_051953155.1 Aureliella sp.
GACCGAGTGGATGGCGACCAACCTGTTGCAACCGGTGCCGCCGACCGCCCCCGAATATGCGTTCGCGTTCCGGACGGCCAATGCGGTCCTGTGCTGGCCCGAAAAGGATCCCTTTGCCACGGTCGAGCCCGAGGATGAAACGCCGGCCGAGCGCAAGGCTCGCGAAGCGGCCCGCGCGGCGCGGCAAGCGCGTCAAGAGGCGGCCATCCGCCGAGTGCGACCTTGGGAGCTCCAGCCGCTGCGCCGGACCGTGCTGGCGACGTCGGGGCTGGCCCTGGTGCTGGGCATCGCGCCGGCGATCGTCGTAACGCGTGGCAACCCGACCGAAATCCTCTCGTTTGGCTTGCCCAGCTACAGCCCTAAAGAACTCGAGCGATTTCCCGCTGCCGAGTCGATGCCCGAACAACTGGGGCAGTGGAAGCGCGTCGGCTTCAAAACCGAGCATCGCTCGAGTGCCAGCCTCTTTGGCGAGCACTCGCGGATTTGGGAATACCAGCGCGGCGATGATTTTCTCGCCCTATCGATGGACTTTCCTTTCCGCGGCCCGCATCCGCTGGAAGTGTGCTACACCAACTCGGGCTGGACGGTCGACGAGATCGAGATCCGGGATGACGAAAAGGGACAGGCGTGGCCCTGGACTCAGTTGCGTTTGAGCAATGACTTCGGCTCTCAAGCCTTTGTGTGTTATTCGACCTTCACCGAGGACGGCCAGCCGTACTCGCTGGGCCTTGAAAGCGTCCTCGACAAGAAGACCTCCAGCCGTATCGTCGCCGCCTTGACGTCGCGCGACAGCGCCTTCCAGCCGGTCTGCTATCAGGTGCAGATCCTATGCGAAAGCGGTAGCAAGATTGACCAGGAGGAAGAAGCCGAACTTCGCCAGCGTTTTCTGCAGGCTCGGCAGCAGTTGCTCGAACAAGTAAACGCACCAACAGCGAAATAGGCTAGGAAATAACGAAAATGAGCGACTCGGAACACTTTCACGACAACCACGCCAGCCCCGACAGCGAGCAATCCGTCGGCTGGGCTTGGCTGGCCGCGCTGGTCAATCCATTTTTCCTGTTTCAGGCGTTCACCGAGGTCTTCACTTCGTGGCTCTTTACACGCCCTTGGCGCAGGCTCAGTTTGTTCTTGCCCGCGATCGTCATCGTCGGGGCGACGATCGGCTTGATCGGTTACGGTGCGACCCTGAGCCGCGCGACTTTGAAAGAACGTTACGCCGACTTCGCCACCGATGAAATGGAACGCATCAAGAGCGAGGAGCAGCCCGACCAGGCAAACGAGTCGGCCGATGACCAGCTGATGAAAAAGGAACTGACATCCGCTTTCAGCGACATGCTCTATCGTCGGCTGATGCAACTGGATGATCAGAACGCGACCACGCGTTATCGTGTAGCTCTGCAACTGGCCCACGGCGGGCGACTGACTCAAGCCCGCCAATTGATGCAGGAAATTGCGCCCCCTGGCGAGCGCGGTTTCACACCAGCCCACACCTGGCTGGCCATCGATATGCTCTCCCGATCACCCAAGAAAGAGGGCGACGGCGCCCAGACTCTGAACGAAAAAGAGCAAGCTGTCCTCATGTCGCACTTGAGCCAGGCGGTCGGCTGGGAGGGCTCGGGCAGCGCACTGTTGGTGATCTATGCCGACTTATTAATGCGGCAGGGCAAGCAGCAGCAGGCTCTGGACGTTATGGCCAAGGCGGTGCAAAAGAATCCTCGGTTGCGCGGCAGCTTGGCGATGATGGCCAAAGGACGAAACAAGAAGCTAGCCGAGGAAACGACGGTCGACGCCGTTAAGTCACTCAAGGCAACGATCGACGCGGGCAAAGCGACTGCGGAGACCTATGTCGAGCTGACCGCACTGCAGCTGGCGGCTGAGAACTATAAAACCGCCCTCGAAACGGCCCGCACGGGACTCAATACCGTCGGCCGCGACAACGATCGGCTGAAGATGCTTTGCTCCGAAGCCCTCCGGCTGATGTACCGCCAATCGATTCGCAAAACCGACAAGGGGATCGAACTGAACCTCGGGCTGCTCGACGCAGCGATGAAAGAGTATCCGTCGAACCCGAATCTGAGCGTAGAAATCGCGATGCTGACCGACATGGGCGTGGAAGCGCCGCCGGCGCTAAAGGCTCTGATGGAGGAGCAACTAGCCAACGGTCACGCGACGGCATTGGCTCATTTGCTTCTTGCAAACCAGCAGCTCAAAGAGGGCCGTTTGGCGGAAGCCATCCCGCACCTCGAGCTGTCGCTAAAACAGGCGCCCAATCACCCGATCACGCTCAACAACCTCGCCTTGGCTCTTGCCCTAACCGACGACAGTCAATTCGAGCGAGCCGAAGAGCTGATCGACAAAGCGATCTCAGTGAATCCTGGCAATGCGGAGTTTTACGACAGCCAGGGGGAGATTCGCCTGTTGGCTGGCCGGCCGCTCGATGCCATCGACAGCTTAGAAAAAGCGATCGGCATCGATCCCAGTCGCCGGCACACACATGAACTCATGGTCAAGGCGTATCGCGCTGCCGGTTCCGAAGATATGGCGGTCGTTCACGAGAAATTTCTGGCTGTGAACAAACCGGTCAGCAAGAAAGATTCTGCGAGCGAAGACAAGCCTGAGCCGACTGGCGATGCGGCTTCGAAATCAGACGAACAACCGCCGGCCCCGTGACGACAAACCTTCGCACTAGCTGAAGCTGAGCGGTGCCGTTCATCATGCACTACCAGTCGCAGCCGCGGACGAACAACGCGATCAATACGATCGGCAGCGGCAGCCCGAGCAGCCACATCGCTAGCGCATAACGCACCTTGCCGGCGCGATGTTTAGCCTGAACCAGGGTCTGTTGGAAATGGCGTTTCATAAGATAGCTCTTCTTTCGTTGATGATGGACTTCGAGTTCAGACACATTTCTTTGCAAGATTTTTTGCATCGACCGGCGGCTGAATTTGATGGGCTTGGTTAGAGCCGCTTAGTTGCTGCGGCTCAGTCGAGCCACCGGTCAGCCGCTTGGCCACTGATCTGCCGCGCGGTCAACGCGGCACAACAGGTGCGTCGGCGGAGGCGGCTAGCAGGCCGTGCGTTCAAGTCGCGGGTCGACGATGCCGAACAGGCGCAGTTGCTGAATAGCCGCCAAGCGACGACGACGATTCTTTTCGCTTTGAGACCACGAGCGGCGAATCGACTCTTGCCGATCGTGCGGAGTGCTGGAGCTGAGGCAAGAGCGTTCGGGGCGAATCACAGTCGTCGGTTTCATTTCGGCAAACTCCTTTTTTTCAAATTAGCGCCGCCATATTCGGCGGACTTGGTGAATTTTCGTTTGAGTAGATTGGTTTCGGCGTTTACTCGCGAAGCAGTACTACTGCTCGCGAACGGTACTGCGAGTGATAAGCAAGGACCGTGCCAAAGTGACATCAGCAACGAGTGTCCAATTAACTTGTGATGCTCGGTACCGCACCGGAGTTGAAGGAGGCGACGTGATGCGGTTGGAAGTGGGTGTGCCGCGAGCGACGGTCGCGCACGATGGCGCTCGGCTGCGCGACGGCTGTACGGCTTTCGCACAGCGACACAGCTCAGCTCCGAACGCGTGCGGTTTCGCCGAACTGCAGGTCCTCCCGCACTTCAAAGCTTCTTGGTGAAGTTGCTCGAAGATCGAGCTGGCAAGCAGAGACAACGCGGAGATGGTTGTCGGCTGGCAGTTCAACGGCCGCTGTGAGGAATCACCAGAAGTGATCGGCGAGTAGGGCGC
>JBQCJB010000081.1:0-3339 GCA_051953155.1 Aureliella sp.
AGTTCTCCAGCAAACTGGTGGCCCATCATGGCCTGGTCATGTTCGCTTGCCTGGCGTTCATCGCAGCAACCGGCTGGGGCATCACCCGCAACACGACCAGCATCAACTTGCTGGAACTGTTCGACGGCAAAGCTCGAATCCTCAAGGACTATGCCTGGCTGGAAAAGAATCTGGGCGTGCTCGTCCCGCTAGAAATCGTTCTGAAATTCGATCCGCCCGTGATGCTCGGTAGCGACGACGCGCATCACGAGTCGGAAGAGGATCTCTATCGCTTGAACTTCCTGGAGCGCATGGAAACGGTCGCCGGCGTGCAGCGAGTGATCGCCGAGCGTTTCGGTGCCGCCGGTGAGGACATCATCGGCGCCAGCATGTCGGCGGTCTCCTTCGCCCCGACGCTGCCCGATGCCAGCGGCAATACGATGAGCTTCATGCATCGCAAAGCGCTGAACATGCGTCTGGATAGCAGCCGCCAAGAATTCATCGACGCCGGTTTCCTGCAGATCGATCCCGAAGACGGTTCGGAACTCTGGCGAATCAGTTTGCGAGTTGCGGCGTTCAAAGGCGTCGACTATGGAGAACTGGTAACGCAAATGCGCGAAGCGGTACAGCCGGTCGTGCAGGCCTTCGCCGACCGCAATCGCGTACTGCGACAGATCGCGACCTGGTCCGAGACCGGCCGTTACGCGGGTGCTCGCGTCATGCTCTGGGATCGAACCGGACAATCATCGGCCGCCGTCGCGTCGAGCGATGGTGCAGCCGTCGACCAGCAGCGCTCCGAACCGTTCCAATCGAACGCGTCGCCCACCGACCCGCACATCGCCACGCTGAGCGCGGCTTTGGTCAATGCGCGCTGCCGCGTTTACACCACCGATGCCGATCCGAGCACGATCACTTTGACGAACTTGGAACGCCTGCGCGCGACCGATGCTGTCGTGCTGGCGGGTGACTTTAGCGATTCGGATATGCGCATGATCGCGCAGTCCCTGCCGCACACGGTCGTCGTCGGCGATTCTTCCGAGTCGCGCGTCCGCCGGCAACTGGGCGGCGGCCCCGGCATCGGCGACCGGCCAGCTCAGCTCCACGCGGTGTATACCGGAGTCGTGCCGATCGTCTATAAAGCGCAACGGGCGCTCCTGGATAGTTTGATCCAAAGCACGCTGTGGTCGTTCTTGACGATCACGCCACTGATGATGCTGGTCTCGCGCAGTATCCTGGCTGGCGCCGTCGTCATGATCCCCAACGTTTTGCCCGTACTGGTGATCTTCGGCGCGATGGGCTGGATGGGAGTAGCGATCGACATCGGTTCGATGATGACGGCGTCGATTGCGCTGGGCGTCGCGGTCGACGACACAATCCACTTCCTGTCGTGGTACCGGGCAGACCTGGACCGCTTGGGCGATCGACGCAAAGCCATCGTGTGCTGTTACGCCAAGTGCGCGACGCCGACACTGCAAGCCGCTTTGATCAGCGGTCTGGGGCTGTCGGTCTTCGCCTTGAGCACGTTCACACCGACGCAGCGCTTCGGTTGGTTGATGCTGTCGATCCTGGTTGCCGGCGTGGTGGCGGAACTGATCATGCTGCCCGCACTCCTGGCCGGTCCGCTAGGCAGCGTCTTCAAGGCCCGCATCGCTCGGCACACATTGCCCGAACGCATCTACTTGATCGCCCGTTACCAGTGGCGCCGCTGGCGGCAGGAATCCCAGCCGGCTCTGCCAGCCGAACCGGTCCGCACCGCAGCCTAAGCAAACCATCGATTGCCGCGATCAGTCTTCGCCGCGTGGATCGCACGGCGAAGACTGGATGCGCTCGAGCGCCCAGCGGGCCGCATTTTGAATGACGCTTTCGGAATCGCCAGTTAGCGCCTCGAGGGCCGGCACGGCGGGCTGGTACCGCTGGTTGCCCAGCACCAGACAGGCGTTGCGCAAGACGCCGCGGCGCTTCGCGCGCCACAGCGGTGTTTTACGATAGCGGGCTCGAAAGGCCTGCTCGTCGAGCTGCAACAGGTCGACCAGGTCAGCGGGAGCGAGACTCGATAGGGGATCTGGAATCGCCTGCGGACTCGCCTCCGCGCGCCGGTTCCACGGGCACACTTCCTGACAGATGTCGCAACCGAACATCCAATCGCCCAGCTCGGCAGCAAGTGCGGGCTCGATGTCGCCGCGGTGCTCGATCGTCAGGTAGCTGATGCAGCGCCGCGCGTCGAGTACGTAGGGTTGCGGAAAGGCGCCGGTGGGACACGCGTCCAGGCAGGCGCGACACGTGCCACAGTACCCCTTTTCCTGAGGCGGATCGACCTCCAGTGGCAGGTCGGTCAGCAGGGCGGCCAGAAAAAAGTAGCTGCCCCAGCGGCGGTTCAGCAACAGTGTGTTCTTGCCGACCCAGCCCAATCCGGCTGCTTCGGCGAACTCACGCTCCAGCAGCGGGGCGGTGTCCACGACGCCGCGCACCCGCGCCTGTGGTTGCCGCTCCTGGAGCCAGCGGACGAGGGCCTTGAGCTGGTCGAAAACATGCTCATGATAATCGGGCTCTCCCCAGGCATAACGTGCCACCCGCCCGCTGCCCGGGGGGGCCGACTGGGGCTCTTCGGTCCGGTAAGGAAACGCCAGCATGAGCAGTGTCGAGCAACCCTCGAGAATGCTCTCCGGGTTGGCATAAGCCTCGCGACGCTGTGCAAGATAGTGCATCTGGCCGGCGAAGCCTGCGTCGAGCCAGTCGAGAAAGGCGCGGTAACGCTCGGGCCGAGCTGCCGGGGCCACGCCGCTGAGCACGAAGCCGCGCCGGGCAGCCTCGCTTTTCAATTCGTTCGTAAGTGCTTTCACAACAAACGATTGTATCCAGCCGCAGATGCTGGAAGAATGCGGCTACTTCAGTTCGCGAAAGCTGGTCCAGCTAGCAAACGCCAATCCGGAGGCGCACAGCAGAAAAATCACGTCCATCATGACGCTGGACATTTTGAACGGTGCAAACGACGTCATGCCCAACATGCCGAACAGCAAGTCGAAAAAGAAGATCAGGAAGACGAGGATGGCGATTACCAATCCAGTCAGGCACAATGCTTTGGGCATCAACCAACCTCGGGGACGCGTCGCTGAGTGAGTCTTAAGGGCGTTTTCGGCTCCTGCGTAGTATAGTCCAAGAACTCGGGCTGTCACCTGGACCACCCAGCCTCCCTATTTTCATTAGCTGAGTCTCTGTTCCGCAGGCGCTGATCATGAACGACCAGGACCCTCCGCAGGCGGGGCTACCCTATCAAACCGGCCCGTCGCAGACCATAGCAGCTCTGCGGCAGGAGATGCCTGTTTGCCAGTCGCTGGCCTATTTCGACCACGCCGCCGTCGG
>JBQCJB010000082.1:0-5889 GCA_051953155.1 Aureliella sp.
CGACCGCCTCGGCATGACGCTGGCACGCCTCGGCTCCCGGGCCCGTGACCAGCACCAGCGGGTAGTGGCCACAAACCGTGGCCGCGCTCGTCATCAAAACCGGCCGCAGCCGCGTCTGGGCAGCTTCGAAAATTGCCGCTGCGCGACTGAGCCCCGACTCTTGTAGATGATTCGCGAACTCGACGATCAAAATCCCGTTCTTGGCAACCAGGCCGACTAGCGTAATCAAGCCGACCTGCGAGTAGATATTGACCGTGGTCAGCCCGAGGAACGTCAACGCCAGAGCGCCGGAGATTGCCAACGGCACCGACCCCAGCAACACGATCAGCGGGTCGCGGAAGGAATGAAACTGCGCGGCCAGCACCAGGTAGATCAACACCAGGGCAAAGCCGAGCGTCACGGTTAGGGCCGAGCCTTCGTAGCGAATCTGTCGCGATTCGCCGCCATAGTCGAGCGTGGCTGTGTTGCCCAGAATCTCTCCGGCGATCCGTTCCAGTTCGTCGATGCCTTGTTTTTTGGTCACGCCCGGCAGCACGCCGGCGAAGATGCGCAGCGAACTCTGTTGCTGGAACTTGGTCAACGTTCGCGGGGCGGTCACGGGCTCGATCGTGGCGAAGTTCGAAACCGGAATCAGCTCTCCCTGCGGGGTGCGGATTTTGAGGTCCATCAACGACGAGGCTGATTGCCGGTCTTCCTCGGCCAACTGGGGTATCACCTGGTACGAGCGGTTGAAGTAATTGAAACGGTTCACGTAACCACCGCCCAGCAACACGCCCAGCTCCTGCGAGACAGCGGCCAGGTCCATTCCCAGGTCGGCCACCTTTTCGCGGTCGACCGTTACGCGGGCTTGCGGCAAATCGAGCTTGAGGTCTGTTTGCACGAACATGAAACGCCCCGACTCGCGGCCTCGGGCGGCGATCTCGGCCGCCAGGCCCGCCAGCTGCTCAGGGGGCTGGTCGCTCTTGACGATCAATTCGACATCGTACTGACCGGCTCCGGGCAGCGGCGGCAGCAGGATCGGAAAGGCTTCGATGCCGGGGATCCCGGAAACGATTTGAAAGACCTGTCCCTGCATCTGAGCCGTGGTGCGTTCGCGCTCTCGAAAATCTTTGGTGATGATGCCGCCGAAGCCGTTGCCGGATGTCACCAAGGCCCACATATATTGCGATTCGGGCAACTTGCTCAGCCGCGCCGCCAACTCCTTGGCCCAGCGGGTCGTCGATTTGAGCGTTGCATCGGGCGCTGATTGCATAAACACGGCGATCGCACTTTGGTCCTCGACCGGCGCCAGCTCCTTGCCGCTGAACCAATACAGCGGTGCAGCCGCTGCAGCTATCAACAAGGTCGAGACAACGATTGCCCATCGCAAATCGATGGCGCCTCGCAGCAAGACCGCATACACGCGTCGCACCGATTCGAACCGCGCATTGACAAAACGCGTCAGCCAGCTTTCCTTGCCCGCCGGATGAACCATCTTGGCGCTCATGATCGGCGACAGCGTCACGGCCACGACGCCCGAGACGATGACTGCAGCGGCCAACGTAAAGGCAAACTCTCGGAAAAGCATTCCGGTCAGACCGCCCTGAAAACCGATCGGGGCGTACACCACAGCCAAGGTGATCGTCATGGCGATGATTGGCCCGACTAATTCTCGGGCTCCCATCAGCGCGGCCTTGGTGCGCGAGTGCCCTTCTTGCACGTGCCGCTGGATGTTTTCGACCACGACAATCGCATCGTCGACCACCAGACCAACCGCCAGCACGATTGCCAGGATCGTCAGCAAATTGAGCGAGAAGCCCATCAGCAACATGATGACCGTGGCGCCGATCAACGAAACCGGCATGGCCACCAGCGGCACCATGGCCGTTCGCAGCGAGCCCATGAAAAGAAATACGACCAGCCCCACGATCAGAATTGTTTCGCAGAGCGTCTTGGAGATTTCCTTCAAGGCTTCTTCCATGAACTTCGTGGCGTCAAACGCCAGGTTCATTTCTATATGGTCCGGCAGCTTGGGGCGCAGCTTCTCCAGCTCGCCACGCAGTTTATGCGCCACGTCGATTTCATTGCTTCCCGGTAGCGGCCACACCGAAACGTAGACTGCTTCGCGCCCGCCGTACATCGCTGTCGCCAGCGGTTCTTCCGAGCCCAGTTCGATCGTCGCTACGTCGCGCAGTCGGGCGATGGCCCCGCCGCGCTGCGAAACGATCAGGTCCTGAAATTCGTCGACCGTTCGCAGATCCGTATTGGTCAACAGATCGATCTGCACGGCGTCGTTGCGAACGCGCCCGATGGCTGCCAGATAGTTATTGCGACGGAGAGCGTTGAAAACATCGCCGGGCGTCAGGTTCAGTTCACTCAACCGGTCGGGCGAAATCCAGACGCGCATGGCCGGCATCTGTCCCGCCTCAATGCCCACTCGCTGGACGCCCGGCAGGATCGCCAGCTGCGGCTGGATCGTACGGTTGAGCCAATCGGTCAGGGCCGAGATGTTGAACTTGTCCGAGGTGAAGCTGATATAGAACGACGCGTAAGGTCGGTCGGCGCGTTGCAGTTCGATCACCGGCGGCTCGGCCTCAGCCGGCAATTGCCTGCGGACCTGCTGCAAGCGAGCGTTCACCTCCGCCAGAGCTTGAGTGCTGTCGTGGTTGAGTTTCAGCCGGATCGTAATGACGCTCGCACCAGCCGTCGAACTCGATTCGATGTAATCGATGCCAGCGATTGACGAGACAGCCTGCTCGATCGGAGTTGTCAAAAATCCGCGCACCGCTTCGGCGCTGGCTCCGATGTAGTACGTCGTGATCAGCACCGACGTGCTTTCCAGCTTGGGATACTGCTGGATCGGCAGCAGGAACATCGCCCGCAGCCCGACTAGCACGATGGCGATGTTCACGACCGCTGCCAAAACGGGGTGGCGGATGAAAATGTCGGTTATCGAGCGCACGTGTTTAATTCCCCGGGGGCGTTTGCTGAGAGTGCCGCAGGTCCGAATGCGGTCTACGACTCGGAACTGCTCGGCGACGGCAGTGGACTGGCGTCGGCCGCCTCGCTCTCGTTCGGGCTGGCGGGCGCGACCAACGCACCGTCGTGCAGCTTGAACGAACCGTCAGCGACGACCTGTTCGCCCGCTTTCAAACCTTCCAAAACACTGACTTGGCGACCGACGGTTTTACCGACGCGAACCGTGCGCGCATGAGCTCGCTGGCCTTGTCCTTGATCGGGTTCGACGACGTAAACGAAGGTGTTCATCGGCGCTCGCCGCACAGCTTCCTGCGGCACGGCCACAGTTTCCAGTGGCGGGCCGTACTCGAGGACGACGCGCACCGAATCTCCGGGCACCAGCGTAGCGGGCACCGGCGATAGGCGAGCACGCGCCATGAGATTGCGCGAGACGCGGTCGGCGCGGGCGTCCAAGGCAATGAGGGTCGCCGAATAGTTTGCCTGGCCATCGACCAGCGAGATTTGCTCGCCTACGCGCACCGCATCGGCGGCGGACTGTGGAATCATAAAGTCGACATGAAGGTAGTCGTCGATGCTCTGTAGCGAGGCAATTTCATAGCCGCTGGGCAGGAACTGCCCCAGGTGCGTATTGTTCAGTCCGATCTTGGCGGCGAAGGGAGCGGTCAACGTTTTGCGATCGATGATAGCTTGCAATTGAGCAACCGCAGCGCTGGCCTGGTCATACTGTGCCTCGGCTTCTTCGACTTCGGTGGCCGTGACCGCATTACTGGCAGCCGCCTGCCGCATGCGAGCCAACGACGACCGAGCCAACCGAACTCGCGCTTGGGCTGCGAGCAGTTCGGCTTTTTCGACGCTCGTATCCAGTTCGATTAAAACCTGGCCTTCCGCCACTTGATCGCCGGACTTGAAACCGACTCGGGCTACGGTTCCCGCGACTTCGTTGCTGAGCATGATCGACTGCGGGGCGAGCACCGTACCGATGATCGTCGTCTGCTGACGATAGGTGATGCCGCTAACCGGCTGGATGACCACGGCGACCGGCATCTCGGGGGGCGGCGGCATCGCCATAGCGGCCCGGATCTGTCGATACTTGACCAGTGCTATCGCAAAACCGATGGCGAGCACGCACACGACGAGAACAATTGAACCCGCCCATCGAGCCGGAGTTTTCATGGCAAATCGCATCGCAGGTTGAAAAGGTTACGCAATAGAGATAAGAGTCGGCCTCGCAGCAACTGGTTCACATTCCTTTGCCGGAAGTCCTCGCCCGAAGCCCTCATCCAAAGGCCCACAAAAGACAAGGGCGGGCAGCAGTGCTGCCAGTTGCAGCGACGGTCTGACGCGATCAACCGCCGCCTAGCTGTGAGATTTAACTATCGTAGCCGGGAGGCCGCAAGGCTTCTAGACGAACCGCGCGCTGCCCGAGACTCAAAATGGCATTACACCGCACTCGGATAGCCACCGCGCGGCGGCCTACCGGCCAGCGATGCCCGAGCAGTCATGGGCAAGAAAAACTACGAACCGGGGCGGATACCGACGACGTTCCAGCCACTGTCCAGATCGACCAGCAAACCCAACACGCGACCGCTGGCCGCTTCGATCACGGCCGAACCCTCGAGCGATTTATAGATCGGGACGGCCGCATTGATTTCAATTCTCCCGTCCGGCGTTCCGGATCCGCGAGCCGCGTCCAGTGGCAGCGGCTCGTTCAATTCGGGATTCACGATCAGCAAATCGGTGCGGCCGTTCCAGGGTTGATCAGCGATTTTCGCCACCGGCCAGCGCTGGACTTTGATCTGGGCAGGCAGCGGCACCAGAGCAACGCCTGCCGCGTCGACGACCTCACTCGGGTCGAAGGTCGTGCTGGTGCCGGCGATTTCGAGGCTGGCCGGTCCCTTAGCCTGCAGAGCACCTTTGATCAGGCTGTAGGGCACGCAAACCTTGCCGTTGTCCAGTGGCAAGCACCAACCTTGGACGCTTTGCCGCCGCGGTATGCCTAGAAAACTCGATTGCCACGTGGCGGCGACTCGCATCACTCGCGGCATCGGCCCACGCTCGTGAGCGCCCGAACTCGCCGGCCCAGTCGCAATGCGCGGTTGCCACTCGAGCCAGTCGGGATCGGGTTTCTCGGCCAAGCCGAAGCGATAGCCCGTCACGACCTTTTCTCCCGGCGGGTCGGGCGTGGCAAAGGCGATGCCGCCGCGCAGCCAACTGGTGAACGAGTCGACCGTGAGATTCACTCCCGTCAAACCCGCATCCAATCGCACGCCGCCGGTGGACCACCAAACCGTGTTTTTGCGCACCAAGTCGGCGTACTCGGGTTCGACGACGACCTGCACCGTCACGCTCGCGCCGTCGGCAGCCAACGCGACATCCGCTACGCGGCCGACTTCCAGCCCGCGATAGGTGATCGGCGCGCCGCGCAGCAAGCCCAGGCGACTGCGGGCTTCCAGCTCCAATTCGAGCGAGCCCTCGCGCCGAGCCAGCGGGGGCGCTTCGCCGAGTCCCACGAACTCGTGCATTTCCGGCGCCGTGCCGCGGGCCGGCTCCAGGGCCAGGTACCGCCCGCCGATCAACGTCTCCAGTCCACGAATTTCACTGATCTCCAGCCGCGGTCGCTCGATCCAAAACTGTGTTCCGCGGCGGGCTAGCTGGCGTGCCGCACCTACCAGCCGTACGCCGACCCAAACCGACTCCAGCTGGTCATCCAAGTCCACATAAGTCACCTCGCCGACATCAATGCCGCGGTAACGTACCGCATCGCCGATGGCCAGGCCTTCGCCGGCCGGAAAACGAATGCGCACGTCGGTCGCGTTTTGTTCTGCATTGCCAAGCGGATTTTCCAAACCTGTGAATTCGCGTTGCCGAGGGGCATCCAGCTTGCCAGGGATCGTGCCGATGTACTTCGCGCCCAGCACAGTCTCCAACCCG
>JBQCJB010000083.1:0-9389 GCA_051953155.1 Aureliella sp.
ACGATACGCTCCAACGCCTCGATCAGGAACTGAGCGAGCTTCGAGCAATCGAAGCCAGCGTCCTACAGAGCCTGCAGCAAAGGTCTGGCGCACAGTTTGCGCGTCAGCCACAGTTCGAAGTGCTTCAGTAGTACGAGGCTCGAAGGACGCGGGGCTAGAGAAATTTCTTGCTCTCGAGCCATTCGATGAAGCGATCGGTCCAGCCAGCGATGGCGCCTTGGTTGCCTGCCTGGACGCCGAAGCCGTGTTTGCCGGCTGCATAGATGTGCAATTCCGCGTCCCCCTTGGCACGCTTGTACCGCAAATATACCTCCGCCAAGCCTTCTGAAATATCGGGCCGGTCGTAGGCCGAGCAGGCCAAGAAAACGGGGGGCGCATCGCCAGTAGGCTGGATGTCGCCACTGCGTCCCGGATAGATCAGAGCTTGAAAGTCGGGTCGCGCGTCCAGCCGATCGACCGGGTCGCTGGCGTCGGGTTTGCCCGCTCCTGGCCCCAGGCTGACCCCCGACGCTAACACGCCACCGGCCGAAAAGCCCATCACGCCGATCTTGTGAGGATCGACGTGCCACTGCTCGGCTCGCGATCGAATCATGCGAACCGCCCGCTGCGTGTCTGCCAGGGCATGTTCCTCGATCGAGTACGTCGAATTCTCTTCTCTGGCCAGGCGGTACTTGAGAACGAATGCGGCGATTCCGTGTTCGACCAGCACGCGGGCGACGCTATCCCCTTCATGCCCGACGCACAGGACGCGATGTCCGCCACCGGGAATGACAACCACGGCGACTCCGGTCGCCTTGTCTGGCGAGGGCAAATAGGGAGTGATCGAGGGTTGGTGCACTTGAGTGACATTGACGAAGCCCACGCCCTTTGCCTCGCGGACTTCCTTGGCGGTCTTTCCCTCGGACCCAGGTGCATCGCCGGTCCACAATTTGACTTCGGCCAGCGGTTCCGCAGCCAATGCCGGCGAAACAAGCAAGCACAAACCGACCGCCAACAGACATAGTCTCTTCATCATCACGCCTCGCAGCACCATGGAAAAAATGATGGAACGCACGGGCTGATTATAAACGCTCGCTAGCGCGACTGAGCCGAAGATTTGGCAGCGGCGTCTCGAGCGGCGGTGCGGTTGGTGCGATGTTTGGCCTGGTCCTTGACGACCGAGGAGACGGGCAGTTTGGACTTCTTCGCCGGTTCGTCGCGTGGATCGTCATGTTCATGGATCGACCCTTGTTGGCGCGGCCCGATCCCCAGCACCCAGGTATCGTTGGCGTCGCTGGTCGCGTGAGCGATGCCCGACTGCCACACGGCTTGGCGGCTCTCGCGTTGGTAAGCGAAGACGGAGACCTTGGCGCCGCCGGTCATCGACTCGCGTTTGGCCACGCTGATCTCGGGCAGCGAGGGCATCAGCGGGCTGCCATCGACCTGCAGTGAGTTGATCGGATTGGTCGCCGGAATGCCCATGACGACCGAGTGGCCATCGGTGCCCATCGCGCCGACGCGAAGCTCGGCGATCAGATCTGCCTGTTCGCGGTCCGCGGCGAGTTTGCAGCCAGCTTCCAGCATCCGCTGGCGCACCGAGCTGATCAGGTACTCGTGGCCGACGAAGCCTAGACCGGTCTTGTTGCGCACCGTGCTGACGAACTGCGGGTCGAGAAAAACCTTCTGACCTGCCAGCGGAGTGAAGTCGAGCTGCGCAACGCTCTCGTCGACCGCATCGGACAGCAGCAGCTGCTCGGTCGCCACGTACGATTTGGTTGCGCCGCAACCTGCGAGCGAAATGATACCTGCCCAGAAGGCGAGTGCTATGTAGCTCGACGAAGCAACACAAGACCTAAGCATCTGCAGTGGTACGATCCGTTAGTTGAGCGCATAGGGTGCTGCTTGGTGAATTGCCTGTGTGCGTCTCATGGTGAACATCTCCACCGCGGAGCTTAGCGGCCCAGCGAGCTATCGCCAACCCCGATTGACCACGCGATTAATTCGAGAACTGGTTTGCCGAGACTGTTGGGTGCGTGAAGGCTTGTTTGCTGCGCTAGTTTATTGAAGCCTGATTGGTAACGCTTGCCCCTCACCCCCCAGCCCCCTCTCCCCGAAGCGGGGCGAGGGGGAGACCGATTTTTTGGGGACTCCGAGCGAGCCCTGACCGAGGCAAGTCGAAGCGCAACCATCCCAAGTGCATCGATAGGAAACCCAAGTGCATCAATAGGAAACCCAAGTCCATCGATAGGAAACCCATCTGCATCGATTGGAACCCCAAGTCCGTCGATTGGAACCCCAAGTCCATCGATAGGAAAGCGTATCAATCCCGAATGCAAGTCTGTCCACAGGCATTGCTGGCTCTCGGAGTGCGGTATGTCAGTTGCTTCGGTGTCTCAGGAGCGTCACACGCTTTTGCATTCGCCCACCATATTGTGATGGAAACCGTATTATGGCATCTTCGAAAACTCGTGATCCCAAGCAAGCTGGCCCGAAGCCTCCGTTTGAAAACCAGGAACAGCAGTCGCATCCCGGTAACGAGGCCAAGATGTCCCCCAAAGCCGATCACGGTGAGGAAACTTACCGCGGTTCAGGCAAGCTAAAGGATTACTCGGTGCTGATCACGGGTGCCGATAGCGGTATCGGCCGAGCCGTGGCGCTGGCTTGCGCTCGCGAAGGAGCCAACGTGGCTTTCGCTTACCTCGAAGAGGACAAGGACGCCGCCGAAACGCAGCGGTGGATCGAACAGGCCGAACGCAAAGCGATCAAAGTGCGCGGCGATATTCAGGATGTCGGCTTCTGCCGGGAGTTGGTGCAGCAAACTTATGACCAGTTCGGCCGGCTGGATGTGCTGATCAACAACGCCGCCTATCAAATGGCTCAAACGGCGCTGGAAGATTTTTCCGTCGAGCAAATCGAGCGGACGTTTCGCACAAACATCCTGGCCATGTACTATCTCTGCCAGGCGGCGGTGCCGCGCATGAAAGCGGGCGCGTCGATTATCAACACGGCCTCGATCCAGGCCTACCAGCCCTCGCCCGAGCTGCTCGACTACGCGCCGACGAAAGCGGCTATCGTCAATTTCACCAAAGCGCTGTCCAAGCTGATCAGCGACAAAGGCATTCGGGTCAATGCCGTCGCGCCGGGTCCGGTCTGGACGCCGCTGATTCCGTCCACCATGCCGCCCGAGAAGGTAGAAAACTTTGGCAAAAACACGCTCTTCAAACGTCCGGCCCAACCCGCCGAGCTGGCGCCGCTGTACGTCTGGCTGGCCTCGCCCGACGCCAGCTACGTGACAGGCGAAGTGTACGGCGCGACCGGCGGTCGGACTCCGTTCTGAGCCGCACGGGAGAACTTAGTCGTTGTCGCGCGAGCGGCTGCTGCTCGATCGGCTGCTGCCATAACGGCTGCTGCCGTAACGACTGCTCGAGCGCGAGCGGCTATCGGAATCCGAGTTCTGGTCCGATTGGCCCTTGGACATGATCGCGCGCAGCGCTCGCTCCACGGCGTCGCCGTTGGAGTCGGGTGACATTTGCAGAATCTCGATGCTGCCCTGTGGCTTGGCCGACTGGTCGAGCTCCTGGATCATTTTGCAGACGACGTCCAGCAGCGTTTTGCCCTGGGCGAAAACGACGATCGAGTTGGTCACTGGATCGACGCCCACAGACAATTTGCCTTTGAGCGAGTAATTCTCGCCGCCGCTAGAGGAAATCATCTCCGAGCCCGCGTTGCGCTTGCTCTCGTTGGAGCCGTTGCTGCGGTTTTGATTCTGCTGTTGGAACGCTTTGTCGTTCGCACTCAGGTAATCGCGATACGCGTCCTTGACGACTTCGGCGATGCTCTCAGCCTGCGAGTACTCGATCTTGACGATCTTGGTGTAGCGAACATTGGTGTCATTGATCGGCTCGGCGACATCCCACAGATCGATCAACTCCTGAATCGTCTGACGCTCGGCGTCGTTGGCACCTTGGACAATAATGGTGTTGGTGTCGTTGTCAGCCAGAAAACGCAGAGGCACTTTTTTGCCTAGTTGCCGCTCGGGTGTCTTCTTCTTTTCGGAGGGCATGCCGAACAACCAGCTGTAGTAGCGGTCGCGCGGATCCTCTTTGGTCGATTCTTCG
This sequence comes from Aureliella sp., assembly GCA_051953155.1. Classification (GTDB taxonomy): domain Bacteria; phylum Planctomycetota; class Planctomycetia; order Pirellulales; family Pirellulaceae; genus Aureliella. Next base: position 4,098 of record JBQCJB010000083.1, read on the forward strand.
TTCTTGAAGTAGTCTTCGAGATTCAGCACGATCCAAGTGGCGCGGGTGTATTTGACGTGGAACAGGTCGTAGGGCCGCTTGGGCGGCTTGTTGGTTTGCATGAGCTCTTCAAGCCGATCCAGAGCCGCCGTGTCCTCGGAGCGAAGCACCAGGTTGCCCGATTCATCGACCATGATCTCGATTGGCTTGGGCTCACCGGCGACGGCTGCCTCCGGCTCGCGCGGTCGCGTCGGGCGTCTGCGACCCAGTTCCGGCACCCGCTGGAACTGCTCGACTCCCACTTCATCTCCGGCCTCATCACCAGCTTCAGCACCAGCTTCATCACCAGCTTCATCGTCGTTGCCTTCTTCTTCGTTGCCTTCTTCGTCGCCGGCCGCTGTTTCCGACGCGGCCTCTGCGGACGCCGAGTCATTCTCTTCGGAGCTGGCGGTAGCCGTGCTGGTCAATCGACCTTGCTCGACCCGCGTGCTTTCGAAGGTGATCACGTCCTCGCCCGGATTGACGACTGGCGGCTTTTCGGCAGGCTCTTTTTCAGGCGGCTTCTTCTCTTCGAACTCTTTCGCGTCGGGGAGTACCAACGGATTGGGTGAGACGCGGTTCCAGCGTTCCTGGAGCTTGCGGAGATATTCCAGCGTTTCTGGCTGGCGCGAGGCGTCGATAACCCGCACGTTACTCGGTCGTCCACCCTCAGGGGGCAGTTCGCCGAGCTTGACCAACAGGTTGCGAACCTCTTCCATTTCGACCGAGTTAGCCCAGAGCATGATCTGGTTGTCGTTGACATTGGCGCCGACGCGCATCTTGTCTTCGTTCTTCTTTTTCGAGCTGCTCGAGTCGCCGCCGAAATAACCGTAGTAGTAGCGGCTGCGGTCGTTGGAGTTGTCCTTTTCCTCTTGCGCGCCCATCAGGAACTGGATGCTGCCGGCCACGGATTCGGCATCCAGGCGCCGCAGTTGGATGACTTCGAACTGGCGTCCGCTGCCGTCCAAACGATCGATCACCGACTGGATCACGAACTGGTCGCTGAGCGAGGCATAGGCGATGATCGCCGCATTGTCCTCGTCGACTTGCAACTTCGTCGTCGGTTCGAGGGCGTCCATTTCGATCAGCGAGGCAACCAACTGCTTGGGGTCGAGCGTGGCCAAGCGATAGACTTTCATCCGAGATTGCATGCGTTGGAAATCCGCCGCACTGCTATTGGGCACATCGATGCGTTGGATAAACGCAGCCACCACAGCTAGTTTCTGCGGAGCGGCCGAAACGATCAGGCTGTTGTTGCGGACGTTGGCAACGATGTAGACCTCGTTGTTTTGCTTGACAGGCGTCGATGGGCGGCCGCTGCGGCTGCTGCCCCCTTGGGCTTGCTGCATCTGCTGCTGCATTTGCTGCATTTGTTGCTGCATCTGCTGTTGCATGTGCTGGAACTGGTCCATGCCGCCGCGCGAGGAACTGGAGGAGGAGCCGCTCTTGACGCCCAGGAAGGCCTCCAGTTGCAGCTTGACCCCTTCGGCTCGCGCGTATTCGAGTTTGAATTCTCGAGCCAGTCCGTCGAGGGCCGTCTGCGACTGCTCGTCGTTGATCACGCGAGCGATGTCCGAGAGATTGGCAGCCGCATCCATAATCTCCAGCCGATTAGTCGCCGACAGGGCAGTGATCTTGCCGTTGGGGCTGAGCATCGACTTGAATTCTTCTTCAACTTCGTCGGCGACGAGAAAGGACAACTCGATCGAGGCGCGCACGAAGCGATGCGGTGGCTGGTCGGACAGTTCCTCGACCTCGACGCGCGGTACCAGGGCTGGATTGATCGCGGATGTCTTGACGATTGAGAGCACCCCTTCGTGCTCGAGCATCGTAAAGCCGCGGGAGAGCAGATGGCGATTGATCATGTCGCGGGCCTCGACCAGCGTATACGGGCGCTGCGTGGCCAGATTGAGATAATCTCCCGGCAGTTCCTGCCAGTCGAGCGACAGGTCCGAGACGTCCGCCAACCAGCGGAGCAGGTCCGGCCAGGGTTGGTTACGAAACTGAAACTGCACTTTCCCTTCAGCGTCGGGGCGGACCTTCAATTCGTCCGGATTCGGCTTCTCGGGCGGCTCGGTCGGGCGAGTCACATTGGTAGGACTGCCTTCCGACTTGCCGTCGGGCTTCTTGTCACCCTCTTTGCTCTTGTCTCCGTCGGGCGGAATCGGCTTGCCGTCAGGACCGATTTTCGGCGGTCCGCTCGGGGATCCGCTGGGCGGACCGCCTCCGGGCGTCGGCGTCGGGCGTTCGCCACCGGGCCGGACGACCGTCGGCGGCGTGCTCGGCGATGGCGTGGCCTTCTCTTCCTGGGCTCGCAGCGAGCTCGCATTGGGCCATTGGGCAATTGCGGCTACGCACCAAAGCACCAGTACGCCCGCGGCGCTGGTGTTCTTTCCGTATTTGCTCATGGACGGTGATGTGAGGGGCTAGGGGTTTGCAGATGTCCAAGGCGTGCAGCGAGTGGAGTCGCCAAAGCACGCATCGAGCATTAAACTAGGTGAGCACTTCTAAAATAAGCATTCGCGCTGCGCGCCATGATCTTGATGCGCGGCGCATGGCGATTTGTCTAAACGGATTGTCGCAGGACCGATTATCGCAGGAACCATGGAGGAACGCAAACTCGAGCCCATGTTGAAAGACACGCGATCGGGACGAATCATAATCGGTGTCGACGAGGCAGGTTATGGACCGAATATCGGACCGCTGATCGTCGCCGCCACGGCCTGGCGGGTACCCCGGAAGATTTCCGAAACGCAATTTGCCCAGCTGCTCGAAGAGCATTTCGCCACCTTGCCGTGGAGTGAAGGTTGCCAGCACGTCCCTCTGGGCGACTCTAAACAGCTGTACAATCCTTCAGCTGGCCTGCGGACGCTCGAAGCCGGATTGCTCTCGCTACTGGAACAGCTCCAGCATGTCCACCAGCAGCAGTTTCAAGGTTTTTCCTGCGTGCTCGAGCGACTTGCCCACTCGCATGGCTCCCCCTGGCACGCGGACCAACTCGCATGGTATTCGAAGTTGCCCACCGAGTTGCCGGTAGCCATCGCGCGCGAGGAAGTGGTGCGTTTGGCCGAAATGGCTCGCGGGCGTCTGCTCGCATTAGGCATCGAACTGCTGGCCGTGCAGGCCTCGATCATCACTGAATCAAAGTTCAATCGCCTGGTCGAACGCCTCGGGTCGAAGGGGCGCTTGCTGTCGACGGTCACCATGGAACTGGTCTGCGGACTGCTGAATAGTTTTACCGAGTGCGATGTCGAAGTGTTTTGCGATCGCCAGGGTGGCCGCAAGAAGTATTCGTGCGTGTTGCTGGAAGCGATGCCGCACGAATGGTTTGATACGCTCGATGAAAAGCCGGAGCGGTCGAGCTACCGACGGCAACGCGCGCCCGAGTTGAAGATTCACTTTTCGGTCGGCGGTGACAGTTTTCCGCCTACCGCTCTGGCGTCTATGACGGCTAAATATTTGCGCGAACGTTTGATGTCGGCAATTAATGATTTTTGGAGCGAGCACGTCGTCGATCTCAAACCGACCGCGGGCTACCCCAATGACGCCCGGCGCTTTCGACAGCAGATCGAGCCGGTGGCCAGTCGCTTGGGGCACGCTTTGGAAGATTGGTGGCGAGTGTGCTAAAGAAAGACGAGTCGCCGCCACTGGAAATCGCCGTCGCTCCCCCGCCGCCCGTATCGCCGACCGAACGGCTGTTGGCGGACGCCAGTTTGCTGACGACTGCGATTTTGTGGGGCATCAATATCCCGGTCGTCAAATACGCCACCGCCGACGTCGAACCGCTGATGTTCAACGCCGCGCGCATGTGCCTATCGACGATCGTGCTTGGACTGTTTGCCTTTGCCGAATCGCGCTGGGCCGTACAGCCCGCCGAGCGATTTTCCAAGACGCGCTTTGTGATCTTTGCCCTAGTCAGCGGCCTGTGGTATCCGCTGATGTTCATGTTTGGCATCGATAATACGACAGCCGGCAATACGGCGCTGCTGCTGTCCTCGATGCCCCTGTGGACGGCGGTCATATCGGCCGTGTTCATTCGGGAACGCTTGCCGCTCGTCAGTTGGCTCTCCATGACGCTCGCGTTTGTCGGCACCGCAATCGTCGTGGTGGCCGGCGGCAGCGTGCGATTGTCGGCCGCCGACTTCCGCGGCAACGTGTTGATCCTCCTGTCAGCCATGCTCTGGGCGAGCGGAACCGTCATCAGCGGGCCCCTGCTGAAGCAAATCAGCCCTTTGCGGCTGGCCTTCTTCAGCAGTCTGCTGACGACGCCAATACATCTGATGTTGGTTGCCCCGCAGATCTCCGATGCGCTTCCCGTGCTCAGCCAGTGGGCGAACTTTGCCGCTCTGTTCTACTCAGGAGTTTTTTCCACAGGGATCGCCTACGTGACCTGGCACGTCGGCGTACGGCGCTTGGGAGGCTCGCACGCTTCGGTGTACCAGAACGTGGTGACGTTGGTCGCCGTGCTGGGCGGCTGGATCGGGCTGGGCGAACCGGTGCTGACCAGCCAGTTGATCGGCGGATTATTGATGCTGGTCGGACTGTTGCTCATGCGCCGCAGTCGCGGGTGAGCCCGAACTCGACGGACAGCTTGCGACTTCAAGGAGCGGCCGGCGCGTTGCGGCGGAGGCTGGTTCTCGGTTCGAGCTCATCGAGTTCGTCGGGCATTCCTTCCCAGTGGATGACCGCGCCGACGGGCGAGACGTCGACCACGATAACGCTAATCCACTTGCCGCCGCGATGGCACAGCACCGATTCCCCAGGCTGTAATTTAGTGTCGTTGTCGAGTTGCACTCCTGGACCACCCACCGGCGCGGGGCCACCAGCCCGCGAGAGACCGTCATCTGATGAAGGACCGCCGCTGGCCGGGGCGAGCAAGACTTGCGCTCGGGGCAACCAGGCTTCCTGGCCGTCGCGCACAAACCGGATGCGATAATCAGTTTGCCTGACGTCTGTCAGCAGTGCCGGCTCGGGACGTGGCGCATCGGCAACCCGTTTGGCGAAGATCCAGAGGGGACGCAGCGGTCCGGCCAGTTCGCTGAATCGCATATCAATCGCCATCAGTTCGCCGAATTCGGACCGGTCGCGATGCTGCCAGCGCAGCGGTTTTAGTTCCGCTGCGAGCTTGTCACGCTCGTTGTCGCGCCACCTGCGATACGCGTCGAGCTGCACACGAAACCGCTCACAGAATTCGGCGACCCGCGTGAAAACTTCGGCAGGCAAACTGCGATCGGCTTCGCAGAGCATCATGCCACGAAAGCCTTTTCCGTAATC
>JBQCJB010000084.1:0-5538 GCA_051953155.1 Aureliella sp.
TCAAACGCACGAATGATTTGCCCGAGCTGATCCGCATCTGTGCTGTTTAGGCCAAGAAGCGAAGCCCCCTCACCGCAACGCACTCTCCCCGAAGCGCGAAGCGGGAGCGAAGACTCAAATGGCGTCTCTCGCCGAAGTGCGACGCTGGAGCGAAGAACTAAATGGCGCCTCTCGCCGAAGCGGGACGCAAGAGCGAAGACTCAATTGGCGCGTATCTGCTAGGCATCAACATCCCATCGACTTCCGAGAACTTCAATGCAACCGAGACGATGATGCCGTTGCGTGAATGCTGAACAACAACCAAACGGTCTCCCCCTCGCCCCGCTTCGGGGAGAGGGGGCTGGGGGGTGAGGGGCGAACCTGCCGACAAGCTTCGCTCGATGCAATACACAGACAGGGCAAAACGCCGACTAGCTTCGCTGCATGTTGCGATCCGAGAAGGCCAAGCATCAACGCTTTAGCTCTGCTCGCTTTGACATTCAGACTAGGCCAAACTTCACACTCACGCGAACTTGCCCGAACATGTTCCGCATCCGTACTGTTTGGGCCGAGAAGCGAAGATCCCTCACCCCCAACCCCTCTCCCCGAAGCGGGGCGCGGGGAGCGCAGAATCACACAGCGTCTCTCGCCGAAGTGCGACGCGGGAGCGAAGACTCAAATGGGCGCTGCTGAGCGGAGCGAAGGCGGGGGCGGTGAATGGTACGGTGAAAGTGCTACAATGGTCGGCCGAGCGTCGTCCTGGCTAATGGACGTCAAGCGAGATGAATTTCGATGCGTTGGGTCGGGTTTCAAATTTAGTGGTTTGGTGGCGATCGAACGGAGATGGTTCGAGAAATGGCGGAGACAGTCTTTTCGAAAATCGTACGCGGTGAAATTCAGGCCGACTTCGTCCATGAGGACGAGTTCTGCGTCGCCTTTCGCGACGTCGCGCCGAAGGCGCCGGTGCACGTACTGGTCATCCCCAAAAAGCCCATCGAATCGCTCGAGCAGGTGGAGGCAGACGATGCGGCGCTGCTCGGACACATCTGGACGACGATCCCGCAGGTCGCTCGCCAGCTCGGCTTGATCCCTGGCGGCTATCGCGTCGTCGTCAACTGCGGTCCCGATGGCGGCCAGTCGGTCGATCATCTGCACTTCCATATCCTGGGCGGCCGTCCGCTGGGCTGGCCGCCAGGCTAAGTCGACAGCCTGAAATGGCTCGACAGCAGCTGCGCGCAGGCTGCGAGCCCTCTCGTCGAAAATGCATGCCGACACCGGCGAAGCGTGCGCGGCGGTGGACGGTTCGCGGAGGCGTTCGGCTTTCGCTAGCTTTAGCCAAAGGGGCTGATGTTCGCCTCGCGTTGGGCAAGCTGTAGCGATCTTTTCGGTTGTGCCGATTTTGCGTCCAGTTCACCCCTGCGGTCGGACGATCTGGTGAGTGTAACACCGAAGCCGCGTGTGAAACGTCTCTGGGGCGTTCGACTGCGTGATAGGTTTTGCAATAGGGGTAAGCAGTGCGTGCTTGGCAAAGCGTAGCTCCTTTGACGCAGCGACACGGCGCAAAGGAATGCTTGCATTTTTGCAGCTCAAACTGCCAATGGATAAGGCTGACAAAGCCTGAGAACTGGACTCGAGGGCGTTCCCTCCCTGTGCGACTGCGGGTCGGCCGGATTCGGCTCGCCGCTCAGCAATTTACCGGTTAAGGCAATCTGTCGATGCGCGCCAAATCATTATTGCTGCTCATTATCGCTCTCGGCTGCGGCACCGTCGCATCGGTCGGCATCAGCCAAGTGATGATGGAACAAAAGAACCAAGGCCCCGCGGAAATTCCGACCGTCGAGATCTTCGTGGCGGTCAAGGACGTCGATGTCAACCAGAAGCTGACTCCGGAACTCGTCAAACTCGAGCAGTGGCCGGAGAACCGCGTGCCTGAGGGCGCCATCTTCAAGCTCGAGAATGTCGTCGACCGCTATGTTCGCCAGCGGATGTATCCGGGCGAGCCCATCCTGACGGGCAAGCTGAACGATTCGATCGTCGGCGTCGACACCGAGATCCCCAAGGGCTTCCGCGTCTTCGATCTCTCGGTCAACGAGCGCAACGGCGGCAGCGGGTATATCAAGCCGGGCGCACGCGTCGATGTGCTGGGAACGTTCAAGGTCAACAATATCACCGAAAGCCGCACCGTCATGAAAAACGTGCGGATCTTCGGTATCAACGGCGTGACGGTCCGTGACGACGATCCGACCAACAACAGTCGCGCGACCACCTTCCAGTTGCTGGTGCACGAAAGCCAGATGGAAGCCCTCAACCTGGCGACAGCTATGGGCGAACTGCGGTGCACGTTGCGGGGCACCGGTGAAAGCCAGAATACGGAAGACGCGACCGACACCGGACAGGACTTTATCTCGTGGGTCCGCGGTAACGATAATTCGAAACCGGCGCCTTTGGCAAACCCTAGCGGTCCTGCCGGCCTTGACATCTTTGGCGCTTCGCCCGCCGTGGCTTTGCCTCCGGCGACTGAAGAAAAGAAGAAGGAACTGCTGATTATTACTCCGACCGGCGTCACGAAATACCAATGGTCCGAGAGTAACGAGCTGCCGCAGCGCGTCGACCCGCTGGGAGCTTCGGGCACGTCTAGTACCGCTGTCGGACTCGGCTCGGATTCGTCGGGCAGTGCCTTCTCGGGCACCGGCGGGTACGTGCCAACGTATCCAACCAGTACCGGCGCGAGCACTCGCCCGGTGCCGGCGACGGCCGCGCCTTCAGACGAAGCGGACGACAACGCGGCGGAGTCGGCAGGCGGCCTGCCCACCAACGGTGGTGCCGGCAGTCGTGGCGGAGCAGGCATCGGAGCAGGTCGAGCAGTCAGGGGTGCCTGAACGCACCACTGGTGCAGAGTCAATTGTTGGGCCAGAACGTTTACGAGAGATGCGAGCCAAGGACGGCGAACGGCTCTCGTGTGGATAACCGAGTAAACAAGGATGTGAGCCGATGGTTGTCTCCAGCAGAATCAAGCGACTAAGTCGTTTGTTGTTCGCAGCTTTGCTGGGCCTAGGGATGCAGGGAACAGCACGCGCTCAAAGTGCTTTTCCTCAAGCCGGCGGAGGAGTCGGCAGCGGCGTACGTCTGGTCTCGGCCGATAATCATCAAAAGGTTCGCATGGTGATCAACACCAGTCGCGAGCTTTCGACCGACATGCCCTTCCAGCGTGTCCGCATCCAGAACCCAAACATCCTGTCGGTCATACCGCTGGAAGGTGGCAATCGCCTGCAGATCTCGGCCCTGCAGGCCGGCGTTACCCAGCTGGACCTGTTGACCGGTGATGACTCGGTTCACACCGTCGAGGTCATGGTCATCGGGGACGCCCGGGAACTGGAAGCCATCCTTCGTGATCACTTTCCTTCTGCGAACCTGTCCGTCACGCCCGTCCAACAGGGCTGCATCGTCTCCGGTGTCGTGACCAGCGACGAACACGTCGAACAGGTTATCGCCATCGCCGAACTCTACTTCCCCACGGTCATCGATCAAGTCAACGTCTTGGGCGTTCACACCGTCCAACTCGAGACGCAGATCATGGAAGTTTCGCGGACCAAGCTGCGCGAGCTGGGTATCGACTGGGGCGTCATCAACGGCGATGACTTTGTTACGCAGTCGGTATCCGGATTGATCGCTCCGGCCTCCACCGCGGCCGGACTAGCCACGTCTGGCGGCGAGACGTTCAAAGTAGGTGTTGTTCAAAACAGCACCACGTTCCTAGGCGTCGTCCGCGCCCTTCGCCAGAACAACCTGGTGAAGGTGCTGGCCAACCCGACGATCACCGCGGTCGACGGCCGGCCAGCCAGCTTCAACGCCGGCGGAGAAATTCCGATCGTCGTTCCGGCCGGTCTAGGTCAGGTCGCGATCCAGTATCGGGAGTACGGCACGCGCGTGGACATGGTAGCCAAGGTTCGCGGGGAAGGCCGCATCTGGTTAGAGGTTCGTCCGTACGTCAGTGAAATCGACCCGACGCGCAGCGTTACGCTGCAAGGCATTAGCGTGCCGGGGCTGCGTAGCCGCTTCCTCGAAACGGGTGTCGAACTGCAGGCCGGTCAGACGTTGGCTCTGGGTGGTTTGTTGCAGATGCGCACGGAATCGATCAACACAGGCCTCCCCTTCTTCGGCGACCTGCCGTATCTGGGCACCTTTTTCCGCAGCAACCGAGAGCTGCAAAACGAAGTTGAATTGCTGATTACGGTAACGCCGAATTTTGCCGGGCCACTCGATCCGTGCGAAGTGCCGGCCGGCGGTCCTGGTTTGAACACGACCAGCCCGACCGACAAGGAACTCTATTGGAAGGGCTACCTGGAAGTCCCCGTCGGTGCGACCGGGGCCAACTGTGTGCCCGGGCAAGCTGGCGTCGGACCGTACTTGACTGGCCCTGGGGCTCCGACGACGGCACCGCTTTTGGAATCGCCCGCCGAGGCGCGAGCGACGCCAGCGGTCAGCGTAGGTCCCAATGCCCCGAAGCTAGCTCAGCCCGTCGATCCTAACGCTCAGTCCGGAAATACGGCTGGCCGACAGTTTGCTGCACCCCTTGTCCGCTGATTCCGATACTGACGTACAGTTGCTACCAAAGGCGGATGCTCCAAGCGACCGGCGTTCTCAAGCAGCAGCTGTCCCGAGCAGCTGCGGCAGACGGAAGGCGTCGAGCCCCGTACATTCCGGATCGCGACAAGTGGAGTCCGATAGGCTACTAGGGAAACCGACGAACGCATGAGTAACGTACTACGTTTAGCTATCGTCGATCCGCGCGACGACTCGCGCGAGAAGCTCAAGACAATGCTCCTGGGTATGGAGATTGTCTGGCTGGAAGCGGACTGCTCGCGCTACGAGTTTTTCCCCGACGTCGTCGCTCAGTCCAAGCCAGACGTGGGCGTCATATGTCTGGACTCGGATCCGGACAAGGCGATTGCTCTGCTGGAGAAGATGCGGACCGATGCGCCCGACTGCGCGCTGTTGGCGATCAGCAGCAGTAGCGACGGTCAGCGGATTCTCAAGGCGATGCGGGCTGGCGCGAAAGAGTTTTTAACGCTGCCGGTGACGCTCGAAGACCTTATGGCCGCGCTGGCCCGGATTAGTCAGGCCAAGTTTGGCGGAACCGACGGTCGCAGTCGAACCTCGCGGATTATCGCCGTGGCAGGCGCGTCGGGGGGTGTCGGCTGCACCAGCGTCGCGGTCAATTTGGGATGCATTCTAGCGGCTAACCCGGCCAACACCGTCGCGCTGGTCGATCTCGATTTGGCTGTCGGCGATGCGGACGTTTTCCTCGATACGATTCCCGATTACAGTCTCATCGATGTGACGCAGAACGTCGCTCGGTTGGATTTCCAGCTGTTGAAGCGGTCGATGACCAAACATAGTTCGGGACTGTATTTGTTGCCGCGGCCGGTTCAGTTGCAGGACGTGCGGTTGATCAACCCCGATTCGCTCCGCCGCGTCTTCGGGCTACTCAAGGCGACGTTCTCCCATATCGTGATCGACTTGTCGAAAGGCTACACCGAAACCGACCAGGCGGCGATC
>JBQCJB010000085.1:0-6271 GCA_051953155.1 Aureliella sp.
GGAAGTTGATGTAGCCACCATTTCCAAGTGGCTGGACGAGCGTCCGGAAGTAGCCCTGCTCGACTGCCGGGAACCTGCAGAAGCTGCGATCGCCAAGATCGACCGGGCCGTGCTGATCCCGATGAGCCAGTGGGCCGACGCGGGTAGTCGGCTCCAGGAGCTCGAACGCAAACACGTGGTCGTGATGTGCCACCATGGCGGGCGGAGCCTGCGGGTGGCACAGTGGCTGCGGGCCAATGGATTCCCTGACGCACAAAGCATGGCCGGTGGAATCGACGCCTGGGCGCTCGAAATCGACCCGAGCACACCACGCTACTAAGCGGGCTCCGCGGCCGAGAAGACCAGCCCGCCCGGGCAGCGGCCGCTGTCTTACTCGCGGCCTCTCTCTTGAAAGCGGCTGCTGGCGCAAAACCAGACAGCCGCTGGTTCGTTGGCCGGCCGCTTAATTGATCGCCAGCAGGAGGCGGCTGGGGGCTTCCAGATAGGCGATCACGTCGTTGAGGAAGCGAGCTGCCGTGCCGCCGTCGACCAGGCGATGGTCGTACGAAAGGCTCAGCGGCATCATCAGACGCGGCTTGATCGAATCGTCTTCCATCACGACCGGCAACTTGCGGGTGCGGCCGACCAGCAGGATCGCCACCTCCGGCACGTTGACGATCGGCGTGCTATAGGTACCGCCGATAGCGCCCAGGTTGCTGATCGTAAACGTCCCACCGCGGAGTTCGTTGACTCCGAACTCGCCGCCGCGCACGCGCGCGGCCAAATCGGCCAGCGCCTTGGCGATCTCGGGAATGCTCAACTGGTCAGCGTTGCGGATGTTGGGCACGACCAGTCCGCGTTCGGTATCGACGGCGATGCCGACGTTGACGTAGTCCTTGTAGACGATCTGTTCATTGTCCATGTCCAGCACGGCATTGATCGCCGGCTGGTGCCGCAGCGCCGTGGCCACCGCTTTGATCAAGAACGGCATGGTCGTCAGTTTGATGCCCTGAGCGGCATAGTCGTCTTTGCTCGACGCGCGGAAGATCTCCAGGTCGGTCACGTCAGCGTCGTCGAAATTCGTGACGCGTGGCACCGTGCTCCACGACTTGTGCATCTGGGCGGCGATCGTCTTGCGGATCTTCGACAGGCGTTCGACGCGCACCGGACCGTATTCATCTTGGGCCTGCGAACCGGGCAGCGTCATGACTTTGTGGCCGGCGGCGGGTGCGGGAACCGTCGACGCGGGCGTCGTCACGGTTGCCTGCGTGGCCGGGGCGCTGGCCAGTTGGTTGGCGGCGGCGCGATGGGCGCCCGATTCACGGACGGCCAGCAGCACGTCCTCGCGCGTGATGCGTCCCCCTTCGCCCGTCCCGACGACCTGGCTGAGTTCGATGCCGACTTCGCGAGCAAAGCGGCGGATCGCTGGTCCGGCTGGAATCACTTCGCCCGGAGCGCTCTCGGCATCGGCATGCGCCTGCGGGGCCACCGGCACGACTTCGCGCTGGACGAGCGGAGCCGGTTCAGGCTGCGGGGCTGGCGCGGGAGCTGGCTTGGCAGGCGCGGGCTTGGGCGCCGCTGGTGGTGCTTCGGCAGCCGCGGGCTGTTCCGCTGCAGCAGCCGCAGGTTTGGACGCGGCCGCTTTGGCAGCGGGTGCGGGCTTGGCGGCAGGGGCCTCTGCCTTGGGAGCGGCTGGCTTGGCCGCCGCCCCACCGCCGGCCCCTTCGAGCGTCGCAATCACGCTGCCGACGGCCACGGTGTCGCCCTGTTTGACGTTGATCGAGACGATCTTGCCGGAGCTCGGGCTGGGCACCGTCACGGTTGCCTTATCGGTTTCCAGTTCCATCAGGCCGGAGCCCTGTTTGACCGTCTCGCCTTCCTGGACCAGGATTTCGAGCACATCGCCTGATTCGACGCCTTCACCCAGTGAGGGTAATTTGATTTCAGTTGCCATAGTCACTTGAGAGTCTGGAATGGAAACGATGTGTTGTTCTCGTGGTGGCCGCGCCACGGTGGGGGCGCGGCCCGTCGGGGCAAATCACACTATGCGAACAGCGGATTGGGCTTGTCGCTATCGAACCCGAGGTCCTGGATCGCTTTGGCTACATCCGCGCCGCTGAAGGTACCTTGCTTGCTCAGCCGGTACAGGGCGGCGATGGCGATCGAGGTGCCGTCGACTTCGAAATGGCGGCGGAGGGCCCCGCGAGTCTCGCTGCGTCCCATGCCGTCGGTGCCGAGCACGTAGTAGTCCTGATCGATGTACGGCAGCAGTTGTTCGCCGACCGCCCGCACATTGTCGCTGGAGGAAATGATCGGTCCCTTGACGCCTTCGAGTACTTGCTGGATGTAACTGCGGCGCGGCTCTTGGTCCGGGTGCAGCATGTTCCAGCGTTCGCATTCCTGGGCATCGCGGCGCAGGAGCGTGTAACTGGTCACGCTCCACACGTCGCTGGCCACCTTGTAACGCTCGGCCAGAATTTCTTGCGCTTCCAAGGCGCTGCGGAGAATGGCTCCGCTGCCGAACAACTGCACGCGATTCTTCGAACCCTTGACGTCGCGCGACTTGAACTTGTAAATCCCGCGGACGATGCCTTCTTCGACGCCCTCGGGCATCGCCGGCATGTCGTAGTTCTCGTTGTGGACAGTGATATAGTAGATGCCCACTTCGCCGTCGTGATACAGGCGTTTGATGCCGTCGAGCACGATGACCGTGGTCTCGTACGCATAGGCCGGATCGTACGGGCGAACGGTTGGAAAGGCGATCGCGTTCAGGTGGCTGTGGCCGTCCTGGTGCTGGAGACCTTCACCGTTGAGCGTCGTGCGGCCGGCGGTGCCGCCGATCAGGAAGCCCTTGGCCCGCATATCCGCCGATGCCCAGATCAAGTCGCCGATGCGCTGGAAACCGAACATCGAGTAGTACACGTAGAACGGAATCATGTTGATTCCGTGGGCCGAGTAAGCCGTCCCGGCCGCATTGAAGCTGCTCATCGAGCCGGCTTCGGTAATGCCTTCTTCGAGGATCTGCCCGTCGGTAGCTTCTTTGTAGTAAGCCAACTGGTCGGAGTCGACCGGTTCGTACAGCTGGCCAGCGTGGGCGTAGATGCCCACTTCGCCGAACATGCCGTCCATACCGAAGGTTCGCGATTCGTCGGGAACGATCGGCACGATGTTCTTGCCGATCTTCTTATCTTTGACCAGGCGCTGGAGCAAGCGCACGAATCCCATCGTCGTGCTCATCGGCTTGCCTTCCTGGCTGGCTTCGGTGAAGCGTTTGTAGTCGGCCAGCGCGGGCACTTCGAGCGTGGGATGATTCTTCGGTCGGCTGGGCACGGGCCCGCCGAGCACGCGTCGCCGCTCCTCGAGGTACTTGATCTCGTTGCTCGACTTGGGCGGCTTGTAGAACGGAGCGTTACCAACCTCTTCGTCGGAAATCGGAATGCCGAAGCGGCTGCGGAACTCCAGCAGTTCCTTCTCGTTCATCTTCTTCTGGTTGTGGGCCACGTTGCGGCCTTCGCCCGCTTCGCCTAGGCCGTACCCCTTGATCGTCTTGGCCAGAATGACCGTCGGCTGGCCTTTGTGTTCGACGGCTGCCTTGTAAGCCGCGTAGACTTTTTCCGGATCGTGTCCGCCGCGGCGCATCTTCTCGAGCTTTTCGTCCGAGTAGTTCGCGACCAGTTCGAGCAGTTCCGGATACTTGCCGAAGAAGTGCTCGCGGATGTACGCCCCCGGCATGACGGTGTACTTCTGGTACTGACCGTCGACGACTTCGGCCATGCGCTTGGCCAGCAAGCCCGTCTCGTCCTTCTCCAGCAGCACATCCCATTCGCTGCCCCAAACGACCTTGATCACGTTCCAACCTGCGCCGCGGAAGACCGCTTCGAGCTCTTGAATGATCTTGCCGTTGCCGCGCACCGGCCCATCCAGGCGCTGGAGGTTGCAGTTGATGACGAAAATCAGATTGTCGAGCTTTTCGCGGGACGCCAGCGTCAAAGCGCCAAGCGTTTCCGGTTCGTCGCATTCGCCGTCGCCCAGGAACGCCCAGACTTTCTGACCCGAGGTGTCCTTCAGCCCGCGGTCCTTCAAGTATTCGTTGAAGCGCGCCTGGTAAATGGCCATGATCGGCCCCAGGCCCATCGACACGGTCGGATATTCCCAGAACTCGGGCATCAACCACGGATGCGGGTAACTGCTGAGGCCCATGTCCTCCTGGAGTTCGCGGCGGAAGTTATCGAGGTTAGCCTCGGTCAGGCGACCTTCGACAAAGGCCCGCGAGTACATGCCCGGCGAAGCATGACCTTGGAAATAGATGATGTCGCCGCTGTAACCGTCTTCGCCGCGGCCTTTGAAGAAGTGGTTGAAAGCGACTTCGTACAGTGTTGCACTGCTGGCAAACGTGCTGATATGGCCGCCGAGGCCGTCGTACTTCTTGTTAGCACGGACGACCATCGCCATCGCGTTCCAGCGAATGATGCTCTTGATGCGGCGTTCGATTTCGCGATTGCCCGGGTAGGCCGGTTGTTTACCGGTCGGGATCGTGTTGAGGTAGGGCGTGTTCAGTTCGAAGGGAACGTCCACACCTTCCTGGCGAGCCCGCGAGTCGAGCGTTTTGAGCAAGTACTTGACGCGCTCGCCCCCCTTGCTCTTGAGCACGTAGTCGAGCGACCCAATCCACTCGCCAGTCTCTGCGGGATCGGCATCGGCTGGCGTTGGAATCTGGCCCTCGGCGCCCACGGCAGACTCTTCGTCGCTCTCCATCTTCACCTCAGACATCGTCTATATCCCCGCTCACTCACAGAAAAATGGTCCTGCAGTCGACCGGCGGTTGGCGGTCGCCCGCAACCTGCACAATCGAGGAACCGTTGTTGATAATCGCTTGCGCGCCTGCCACTAGGAACCGACGCAATATGGAACCTGCACCGGGCAACGTAACAAACTGCCGACTCCGACTCGATAGCAAACTCAAGGACAAAAAACCGTCGGTTGGGGGGCGTACCCAGAAGCCGCATTTTCGCCTATTTACCCGAGGTCGTAAAGCCGTTCGGATTGACGCCCGAGGCTCCCTTTTGGTAGACCCCCCGAGGCCCTTTGCTGCCGTCGGACTTAGCCAGCCCGCCGAACGGCCGCGCCACCAGCCGCCCACGTTTGAAAAAACGTCCTTTAAGCCAGGTCTGCCATGGATAACTCGCTAATCGTCCCCATCTATAACGAAGTCGAAAATCTACCCATTCTGGTCGAGCAGCTCGTCACGCTGGCGGGACGGCTGGAGGGGGAAACCGAAATCGTTTTAGTCGATGACGGGTCGACCGATGGATCTGGCGAACTGCTCGAGGAACTGGCGGCCCGCCACCGCGAATTGGTCGTCGTGCAGTTTCGTCGCAACTACGGTCAGACGGCCGCCATGCAAGCCGGGCTAGAAGCCGCCCGCGGCGAGCGGCTGGTGACGCTCGACGGCGACCTGCAAAACGATCCGGGGGACATCCCGCAAATGTTGGCCAAGCTCGAGGAAGGTTACGACCTGGTGCACGGCTGGCGGAAGGACCGGCACGATACCTGGCTGACGCGCAAGCTCCCCAGCCGCATTGCCAACTGGCTGATTTCGCGCGTCACCCGCTTTCCCATCCACGATCTGGGCTGCACGCTCAAGGCGATGCGTCGCGAGATCGCCGAAGAGCTGGAACTCTACGGCGAGATGCATCGCTTCATCCCGATACTCGCCCATTGGCGCGGTGCGCGGTGCGTCGAGATGATCACGACGCACCATCCGCGCCGTTTCGGCAAAACCAAGTACGGCCTATCGCGCACTCTCCGTGTCGTGCTGGACCTGCTGACGGTGAAGTACATGCTCGACTACTACAGCAGCCCGATGAAACTGTTCGGCCGCATCGGCTTCAATTTCTTGGCCGTCGGCGGACTGATGCTGGCCGCGACGATTGGCGCCAAACTCGTCGCCGGCACCGATATGACCGGCAACCCACTGCTGCTGCTCGGCGCGATCCTGTGCGTCGTCAGCGTGCAACTGTTCAGCCTCGGATTGCTCGGCGAAGCCAACACGCGTCTGTACTACGCGCGCAACAGCCGGCGCCCGTTCACGATCCGCAAGACGATCCGCCACTCGGCCGACGATGCGCCGGCTACGCTGCCCATGCGGCGCAGCGCGTAAACACGGTCTGTTTTTTACCGCCGAGCACGCAGAGGGCGCCGAGGGAAACGGGCTGATCGGTTATATATTTGGCTGTGCGATTCGTTTTAGCAGTGAGCCACCTATATGACTGAAGCAGATTCGTTGCCGCCG
>JBQCJB010000086.1:0-4889 GCA_051953155.1 Aureliella sp.
AGCCGCCACGACGTCGACGTCGCCCGGATCAGCAATCCGGCCCGGCGCGGCGCCCGCTCCTGGTACTTCCGCAGCGAAGCCGTCAAGCGCCGCGAAATCGCCGCGACCGAAGCCCGCCAACGCGAGCTGAACAAGGTCAAAGAACAGGCGGTCGACCCCAACGACAAAGAGGCTTTACTGACGCTGCTGTGGAAGTACGGGCCGCGCATCGACACGCGCAACAAAGGCTCAATCGGCTACATGACCGAAGCCGTCGTCCTGCACGCTTTCAACGACCACGATGTGCTGATCATCTTTGAAGACGTGCCTTATCTGCTCTACCTCGAATCGACGACTGGCCTGGCGATGGGACAAGAGGTTACCGCAGCGCCGGTGTTCGTCAGTGGCACCGCGACCGCGCAGATCGAGGAAGGTGTAACCGGATCGCTGACGGTCCTGCAAAGCCTCAGCTACGACGAGTTGAAAGAGGTCATCTACGGACCTGAGGGCAGTAGCGGCTCCGCAGCCGCTCCCTCGACCGCCGCCGCAGCCGGCACGATTCCCGGGCAGAGCACCGCTGGCCGCCCAGCCCAAGCCACGCCTCCTGCCACTCCAGGCATGCAACCGGCCGCGCCCAACATCGCTGCCACGCCGCGCAATGGCCTGTACGCGCCACCTTCTCCCAGTGGCGCTCGGCTGTGGTACGATCGCACGGGACAATTCTCGGTCGAAGCCGTGCTCTTGCAAGCGAGCGATACCGAAGTCGTTCTGCGGCGGCTGGACGGAAAAATCCTCCGCGTCCCCCGAGCCAGCTTGAGCGACGCCGACCAGATCTATCTCCGCAAATAAACGGCTTGCCAGCTCTCCGGCCTCCGCCTTCGCTGCTTCGGGGCCAGGGGAGTCCGCATATTTAAAAGGCCTTCGCGTTTTCAGCTCAAGACTGGGCTGGGTCGATCGTCGCTCGGCGTGGGCAGCGATTCGCGGCGGAAACGCAGGTAGGCGAGCGTGTGCAGCGGCAGGACGATCAGCGCGAGGGTCAACGTATACCCCAGCAACACTCCATCGGTCGACCACAAATAGCCCCCCAGCCACACCGCAATCGCCGTGCTGGTCGAACCGACCATAGACGCTAAAAGCAGGGGCCGCGCGCGGCGCGACAGCACGTAAAAACTTTCGACGGCGACCAGATGATTGGCGACGATGCCGACAGCCAGAATTGCCAACTGCAGCGGGCTGATGAACCGCCGCTCGAGTCCGACGCCCGCCAGCGGCATCAGCGAGAGCAAAACAATCGCCGCTACCAGGGCCAGGATCAACTGGCAAGTCGAAATCAGCGCCGTTCGTCGCCACATCGTTCCGGCGGTCTCTCGATCGCCCGATCCGTGATGCAGCGAGACGAGCGCAAACTTCGTCTGCACCCAGGCCAGCGCCATGGCTTGGATCGCTCCGGTCAGACTGAGCGTTAATCCCAACCGCCCAGCTTCCTCCTCGGAGTGAAAGTTGAGCACGATGACTGTGAAGAACTGAGTCGCCAAATGGTGAATCGCGCTGATCAGTGCCAATCGCCACTGGATCGGAATGACTTCCTTCATCCACGAAAAATTGGAGTCTGCGCGAGCTGCGTTGCGAAAGCGACGGAAGAAATGACCGTAACGCACGCGGGTCAGGTACAGCGAACAAGCCGCTTGGACGCACGCAGAGACCGCAATCGCCCACAGCTTCAGTCCCAGGTTCAGCGTTACCCACACCGCCACACTCCCCAGGATCATCTGCACCAACCGCATCCGGTAGACTTCATCGCGATAGCCGAAGCCTTCCAGGATCGAGATGGCGGGCGAGATGGCCACCACCGCTGCGGATGCCAACACCATCACGACCAACGGCTCCCGCCAGTCGAGCGTCGTATCCAGCGCCGACAAGATCCGCCAGCCGATTATCAGCGCCGCCGCGGCGAACAGGAGACTGGCCCAACCAAACCACCGGCGCGACGATTCGATCAGCCCTTGCGTTCGAGCCCGTCCGCGCTCGGTCTCGGCCAGTGGTGCTTCGTGACCGGCATAGCTGACCAGGATGTTCTGCAAACCAAGTTCGAAGAACATCTGGATGCCCAGAATGCTGACCAGGCTGTAGTAGATGCCCTGCTCGGCCAGAGACAGCGAGCGGACTAAAAAGACGATCGTGATGGGGCCGGAAACCGATTGCCAGACTCGAGCCGCCATCGCGAAGGCCAGCGGCTTGTCCAGTTGCAGTCGATCGGCAATTCGTCGCACGAGCATTTCATCGCAGTTCTAAACAGCGCTTCAGGCCGAGAGATCGCCCTGGATGCGACCTTACGCTGCTGATAGTACCCGAGCCCGCGATTGCGAACTAGACGATTCGCCCCTCCCTTTCTCCTGCGCGAAGCGGGCAGCCGCTTCAAAGATGCCCTTCAAGATTTGCCGATGGCCGTGACCTTCACTCACCGATGGGCGTTCCCGCCCGTCCGAGCCGTCGCGAACCGATGGGTCTCGTGTTCGTTGAACGATTGGATAGACGCGCGCTCGGGTTCATCAAGAACTCGGACGGGCGGGAACGCCCACCCGGCGAGGAATGGGTTGCACGTTCCGTTAGCGGAGCACTGGGCCGAAGAGGCTGGTCATCGATGGCCGACCGACCGGCCCGCGCCCCTGACCGTTGCTTCCTTGGTTATCGTTGCCGTGGTCGCTATTGCCATGGTCGTCCCCCTTGGGGCCTTTGTCGTCGGAGTTGCCATGGCCGCCCGATCGCTGCTGGCCGGCGCCTAGCTTCGTTCGTCCGTCGACCGTAGCCTCGGGCTGGACCGTCAGCACATCATCGGGGTTGGCGCTGAGCACCTTGAGATTGCCGGAAATCTCACCCGCGTGATCGAAGGTGTTGTCGCCCTTGCCCAACCGCACGTCGACATTGCCGGTGATCGAACCCTCGGGCGCGATGCTGACGTCGTCGTTGCCACTGCCGGTGTTCACTCTCAAGTTGCCATCGATCGTCGCGGAGGACGCGACCTGGTTATCGCCGCCACCGAGAACGAGCGTCGCCCCACGGCCAATCGTCGCTCCGGCCAGCAATTCAACCGTGTCGTCCCCAAGGGCGGCCGTGACCAGCAGGCTGCGGCCGATCGAACCTTCGGCAGTGACCGAATTATCGCCGCCACCTAAGCCGAGCAGCACGTCTCTGCCGACGCTCGAGCCGGCGGCGAAATCGATCTGGTCATCGCCTTCGCCCGCTCGCAAGGTTAGCAGACGCCCGATCTCTCCCTCCAACTGAAATGCGTTATCCCCTTGTCCCAAGAGGGCGACAACATTGCGCTGGATCGTCGCGTCGGCCGCGATCGTCAGTTCGTCAGCTCCCTCGCCACCGATGAATGCCAAGTCGGATTCGACCGAGCCATTCTCGACCAACAACGTGTTGTCACCATCTCCCAACCGGACGCTCAAACTATCGATCGACTGGCCGCCCAAATCGATCGTCACGTTGTCGTTGGTAGCGCCACCGCCGGCGTCCAGGTTGATGCGAATGTCATCCGTTACGTCACTGAAGGTACCGACTTCTTCCGCTCCGTCGCTGACGACGAAACTGCCATCGCTCTGGCGCGCGATGGCCACGTCGCCGTCGGCGGTTCCGGTTACCAGCAAATCACCATTGAGCACTTGAACGTCGACTGCCATCAAACGCCGATCTTCCAATCGCTCAAAGTGGCTGAAACGACGAGCTTTTCTGGCTTGCATTCTGATTTCCATTTAATCCCGCATCCTTACTGCAACGCGCCCCCAAGGCAGGTTTGCGGTGCCGCCGTCGACACCGTCCGTCTCTTAAAGGGCCGAATCCCACGTCCGTGCGTCACACAGAATCGTTATGTTTTTTCGAGTTGATCTTGCGGCGAAATCCGCGACCTAGTATGCCATCGCCGGGCAAGGAGGCCGACGAGCTATGGACGCGCGGTATCGCAGCATTCGCACATTCGCTCTCGCAGCTCAAGCAGCGCTCGCTAGCTTGATGCTTTGGGCATTCGTTCCAGGCAACGCCACGCGTGCCGACGAGCCGGACGAGGCGACGGTCGAGCAACCCATTGCGCAGCTGATGCGACAGCTTCATCAACCGCTGCTCGGCGGACGAGTCGAAGCGGCCAAGCAGCTGGCCCGCTACGGCCGCCGCGCTGCGCCAGCGATTCCCTTCCTGGTCGCAGCCTTGCAGGATGCCGAAAGCGATATGCGCTTGGTCGCTGCCTACGCGCTGGGCTGTATCGAACAAGAACGCACCCAGGTGCTGAGCGCGCTCGTCGACGCGCTCGGCGATGACGACGAACATGTGCGTTACTCGGTGCAGTGGTCCATCGCGCGCATCGCCAGCCGTCTGGACGCTGCCGCCGACGCGCCGACCCGAACCGCGTGTCTGCCGCTGCTCCAGGCAGCAGCCAAGCGGCTCTCCACGCAGGAACATCAGCAACGCCATCGCCAGGCTATCGAGACCGCCGTCGCGCGCCTTCAGGAGCAGGCCGCTGATCAAGCGGCCCAGGAGGCAACAGCGCACGCTACGTCCACGCCTGCGAAGAATGCTCCGGCGCCAGCTAGTCCTAACGCCGCCCCGCAGAACGCGCCCGATCAGCCCAAGCGTCTGGCGGAGAGTGTGTATGCGGCCAGCGATCTCGTCGCGCGCTATCAATTCGCCGAACAGCTGCGCGATCCCGCCAAGTTTGACGACGCAACGCGACGCTTTGTCATCGAATTCGAAAGCCACGAACTCGATTCCCAGGTCCTGCGGTACGCGATCGCTCGCTGGGGCAGCCACGGCCAGCACCTGCTTGCCAGCTTGCTGGACGAGTTCGTTACTCACAGTGGGCTGAGCGAAGCGGAAGCGGCCGTCATCGAACTGGTCACTCCGACCGAGGCGCGGCA
>JBQCJB010000087.1:0-2206 GCA_051953155.1 Aureliella sp.
ACGCCGCTTGGGCCGACAGTCACCGATCGCGGCAAGCCGGGAGAGCTGCGGCGACTGAGTGGGAGAGGCTCGTCGCGCGAAGCACGTTCGAATACCGCTTGAACGCCCGCATGCAGGAAGCGGCGCTCGAGTGGGCAAGCAAAAACCTCTCTGTGGCGTTTCGTCTGAGTGTGGTAAAGTTTGCGAAAACGTGGAGTCTATGGCCCAGCGCGGGCGAAGTTGGTTCGACTGGTTTGCGAGCCGCGTTGACGCTGGGATGCTTGGGCGTGTTGGCCTGCGCGGTGGCTGCCAGCTGGATGCTGGCCCGCGAGTCTGCCTGGTCGGTCGCGGTGTGCTGGATGCCTGCGGTTTACTTCACGTTATTGCACATGGTGTTTGTCGGGTCGATTCGATATCGCGAGCCGGCGATACTGGTGCTGACTGCGCTGGCCGGCTGTGCGCTCGGTCGGTTGCCAATTATTGAGCGATGGACACGGAAGTCTTTCGATTGAGCTCAGCTACCCCACTTCCAACCGCGACCTCGGTTCGACCGCGCTTCCGCAGCGGTGGGGCGGTGCTGTGGCTGATCATCCTGCTGGCCGCCGTCGCCGCAATCCTGAGCTATCGAGCGTTTGAGACGGGCATCGATCGACGGCTGCGCGCGATCGTCACTACGCGGCTGGGCGAAATGTTTCCACAGACGCGAGTGGCGCTCGATCGCGTGACCATTGACGGTCCCAACAAGATCGTCGTTCACGGTCTGCGGATCGTGATCAAGGACGGTACGAAAGTTCGGCAGATCCTGCAGATCGAGCGCGCCGTGTTGAGCGGCGATTTGGACATTGCGCACTGCGTTCAGGAGACCGTTCGCGTCCACCGCATCGACATCTACCGCCCCCAAGCCACACTGTGGCAGACCGAGTCGGGGGCCTGGTCGCTGCAAGGGCTGGCCTGCAAGAACAAGAGCGGCCAGCCGCCACCAACACTCTGTATCCATGATGGTCAATTGCGGATTTACCGCGAACTGCTGGCTACTTCGACTCCTATCGTGCTGTTGGATATCAACGGTGAAGTTGGCGAAGGGGAGTTCATTCCTGATTCGGAGCCTGTAGCCGGTTCGCCCGCCCGCTTGCTCGAGGGAAAACTCCGCGGCCGCAGCAGTGGCACTTGCGAAGCGGTCGAAATCGATGGTTGGCTCAACCCCGTCCGCGGTCAATGGCGGCTCGAAGGTTCGATGCGCGACTTGGCCTTCTCGACGGACCTGGCGGCCAAGTTGCCTGGCAATCTGTCGCGGTCGCTGGCGCAGTTGGCTGGACTGAGCTGTAAAGCCAGTGCGCGCTTTCTGCTCGAACGCAGCGCAGCGGACGCCGAATGGGAGTTTCGCGTGCGCGGCAAACTCGGTTACGGCCGCTTGAATGACTCTCGTCTGCCGTATCCTCTGGAGAACTTGAGCGGCGACTTTTTCTGCGATAACAAGTCACTGCAACTCCGGGATGTGAAGGCCGAAAGCGGCGAAGCTTCGTTCAAACTCGACGCCGACATCAAGGGGTTCTCGCCACAAGCTCCAGTCGTCTTGTGTGCCGAAGCCACGATGCTGCAACTGGACGGTCGCGTCTACAACGCTCTACCGGCCAAATGGCGCACGTACTGGGACAAAGTTCGGCCGGAGGGTTACGTCGACGCCAAAGTCTATTTGACCAGCGATGGCACCAGTTGGCGCCCGAGCCTGTTGTTGGCTTGCCGCGACGTGCAGCTGGAATGTTGGCTGTTTCCGTACCAACTCTCGCAGGTCGTCGGCCAGGTCATCATTGAACCGGAACGCCTGGTGGGAAGTCGCTTGCTCGGCAAAGTGGGGGGCCAGCCGATCAGCGGCGACTTCAATTTCCACCGAATCGCCCAAGAGTGGTTTGGCAAACTGCAATTGAAGGTCGACGGGCCGGTCGCGCTGGATGAAAAATTGCTCTCTGCACTGACTGCCCGCGATCAACCCACGAGCAACACGGAGCGTTTCGTGCGCTCGCTCGAACCGAGCGGCACTTTCCAGATCAAGAACGCGGTTTTTGAACGGCGGACCAACGAAGAGGCGTACTGGCACAAGAACCTGGATATCACCGTCGATGACTGTTCGATGCTCTACCAGGGTTTTCGTTATCCGCTGCATCGCATTCACGGGCGCATCCTGGCCTCGGACGACCACTGGAAACTCGAGGGGTTCGAGGGTTGGAAC
>JBQCJB010000088.1:0-12448 GCA_051953155.1 Aureliella sp.
CGACAATACGGCCGTCAAGCTCGACGGCAACGGTGCACACTTCGTGCTGGCCGATACGGGCGTGCAAAGCCCGTTTGACTTTACTAACGGCGATCAGATCACGCTCGAGGCCTGGGCGCGGGTCGACCAACTGCACACCAATGAAAACGTCTACATCATCAGCAAGGGACGAACCGGCTCCAATCAGTTTGCGGCCGACAACCAGAACTGGGCTCTCCGCGTCCGGGAGATGAAGGGGCAAGCCTGTATTAGTTTCCTGTTTGCGACGGTGCCGGCGAGCGGGCAGGCAAAGTCCGATGCACATTGGCATCGCTGGACCAGTTCCACCGGATTCCGCCCCGGAAAGACCTGGCATCACGTCGCGGTGTCTTACCGTTTCGGCGATCCGGAAAGCATCCGAGCTTGGATTGACGGCCGACCGCAGACCGGTCGCTGGGACATGGGAGGCGCGACGGCAGAAGCGCCGGTCGTCGACAACGACGCGGTCTGGATCGGTTCCTCGCGGAGTGGTGCGGCGGCCAACAGTTTCCGCGGATCGCTCGATGCAATAGCCATCTATCGCCAGCGGCTCGACGATCAACTGCTGGCCAAGCGTTACCGTCGCGTCGGCGGTGAGGAAGAGGTGGCGATCGCGCCGGCACCGGAGCGGATGCCCGACTTGGGAGCCTTGCCGGCTGGGCAAGTGCGGATGGTTCTGGTCGAAGGCTTGCCAGCTCATGAGCGCTGGCTCAATAGCGACGAACAGTTGCCAGTCCAAGCCCTCGCTTGGAACTCTGAAGCGTTTTTGCTCGACCGGCTGCCTCAACAGTTTGACGATTGGGGAATTCGCGAGTCATGGAACGCGCCGGTGTTGCTGCAGATGGCTGCCGACGTCGACTTGCCGCCTGGAAGCCATCGATTTTTGATGCGCGTCCGCGGCCTCAGTCGCTTGTGGGTCGACGGCAAACTGATTGCTCGGGCCAAGCCGATCGGCACCTCGCCCAACGGCGAAGAACCGATCACGCCGGTCGCGCCACCGCCCCTGCCGGGCTTGCGCAGCGCAGAACACCGTCAACAGGAAGTATTCGCCGAGGCGGTAGTCGGACCGCAGGGCAAGTGCCGAGTCGTGCTCGAGACTATCGTCGGGGGCCAGCGATTCCGCACCGATCCGGGTGAGGTCTGCGTCGCCGTGCAATCCGCTGCCGGCAAAAGTTTTCTCGTGTTGCCGGCGACCGCTGCCGATGCCATCCACCTGACCGATGCCGAAGTGACAGCTGCGTTGGCGCGCCAAGCCTTGGCCTTGGAACAGCTCGACACCGCGCGGCGGCGGGCGGCGGCTCGAAGCCGAGACGCGTATTGGGAGTCGCGACATCGGATCGCCAGGCAGTGGACGGAGGAGCATCCCGCGCCTCAGCCGCCGAAATCGGCCGGTCATCCGATCGATGGTTTCCTGTCGGCCAAAGTCGAAGCAGCGCTCGCAGCTTCATCCGAGTCCTCGCTCGAACAAGCCAGGCATTTTCATAGCCAAGTGCTGCCGGTGCTGCGCGACAACTGCTTCCGGTGTCACGGCGACAAGGACCAAGGAGGACTGCTGCTGAACTCACTGGCCGGCGCGCTCAAAGGGGGCGACTCCGAGAGTCCCGCGGTCGTGCCAGGGGAAGTTCAGCACAGCGAGTTGATTCGCCGCGTGCGGTCGCAGTATGAAGGGGAACGCATGCCGCCTGGTGGCCAGCCGCTGAGTGCAGCAGCGATCGCCACGCTCGAGACTTGGATCGCCAACGGAGCCAAGTGGCCGGCGCCGCCGGTTACCGCGGGCGAAGTGGCGCCCCCGGCGACGATCAGCGACGCCGCCTATGTGCGCCGCGTTTTCCTCGACACACTGGGAGTCATTCCGAGCCAGCGCGAGGTCCGCGAGTTTCTGCAAGACGGCTCGAGCGAAAAACGCGCGCAGCTGATCGACCGCTTGCTGGCGGATCCGCGGTGGGCCGACCACTGGATGGGCTATTGGCTGGATGTGCTGGCGGAGAATCCAACGCTGATCAACGCCAGTCTCAACACGACCGGTCCATTCCGCTGGTTTCTATATGACGCCCTGCGCGACAACAAGCCGCTCGACCGGATGGTGACGGAGTTGATTCTGCTCCGCGGCGATCCGCATGAAGGTGGCAGTGCCGGCTTTGGCATTGCGGCCAACAACGACGCTCCCATGGCAGCGAAAGGGCAGATTATTGCCAGCGCGCTGTTGGGCGTGGAGCTTCAATGTGCGCGTTGCCACGATTCGCCCTACCACAGCACGAAGCAAAAAGATCTGTATTCGCTCGCAGCGATGCTCGAGCACAAACCGGTGACCGTGCCGGCGACCAGCCGCGTGCCGGCGGCGTTCTTCGCCAAACAACAACGCGAATCACTGATCCGCGTCACGCTCAAACCCGACGAAGCTGTGCCTCCAGCGTGGCCCTTCGCTGAAGTCACCGGCGCAGTCGACGATGATTCGCTCAAAGAACTGGTGGAGCATCCGGATGACACGCGCGAGCGGCTGGCCGCCCTCGTGACTGCCCCGCAGAACACGCGGTTCGCTCAAGTCATCGTTAACCGCGTCTGGCGGCGTCTGATGGGCAGCGGAATCGTCGAGCCGCCCGACGACTGGGAGGGACGCAAACCGAGCCATCCGGAATTGCTCGAGTGGCTGGCCCAGCAGTTCATCGCCAGCGGATATGACGTCCAAGAGCTCTGCCGGCTGATCATGACGTCGGACGCATACCAACGCACCGCCACGGGCGAAAACCGAACCACTTTGCCGGAATTGCGTTTCTTCGTAGCGCCCGACCGCCGGCGGATGAGCGCCGAACAGGTCATCGATTCCTTGGTCGCCGTGTCAGGCCGACCATTGGACGTCGAAGAACTGACCTTCGATCCCGATGCTCGTCGCGCGTCGAGCAATCGGCTGACGCTGGGTGTGCCCAAGCGCGCGTGGATGTTTGCCAGCCTGGCCAACGAGCGCGATCGCCCCAGCCTGAGCCTGCCGCGGGCGCGAGCGATCGTCGATGTCATGGAAGCCTTTGGTTGGAGCGGCTCGCGGCAGAGCCCGCGCACCGACCGCGAGCAGTCGCCCAACGTGCTCCAGCCAGGCGTCTTGGCCAATAGCACCGCCTCGGTGCTGCTGACGCGGGCGGCTCTCGAGAGCCAGCTGGCGGAGCTGGCCGTCGCCGCGGGCTCTCCCGACGAACTGGTCGACGAACTGTTTCTTCGCGTGCTCAGCCGACTGCCGAGCCCGAAGGAGCGCCGGCCGCTGGCCGAGACGCTGCGCGCAGGTTTCGAAGAGCGCGTGCTGACGGAAAATCAAATTCCAGCCGCTTCGCCACCAGTTGAGCCGTTGCCGGCGGTGACCTGGTCGAACCACTTGCGGCCGGAAGCCAACTCGATTTCGCTCGAGCTGGAACAGCGAGCCCGCGCCGGATTGCCTCCCGACCCGCGGCTCGATTCTCGCTGGCGCGAGACGTATGAAGATGTCGTTTGGAGTCTGATCAACCTGCCCGAATTCGTGTGGATCCCGTAACCGCCATGGAACCAACCAATCTGATACGACGCCGCGAATTTCTGACTCGAACCGCTTCGGCGGGGACTGCGCTGGCGCTTGCGAGCTCGGCAGCAGGCCAACTCGATCCCCGCGCGCATGCTGCCTCGCCGCTCCGCGGGAAGGCCGAGCATGTTATCTCGATCTGGCTCGGCGGCGGCATGGGAGCGATCGATACGTTCGATCCCAAGCGTCGCGGCGATCCGGCGAAGAAGCAACCGGGATCCTATTACGACAGTCTCACCACCGCTGTCGATGGCGTGCGCGTGTGTGAACATTTGAAGGGACTGGCGCCGCTGATGGATCGCGTGACAGCCGTGCGCACGGTCAACCACAAAGTCATCGACGAGCACGCGGCGGCCACGAACTTCATGCACACCGGCCGCCCGGTCAGCGGCACAGTGGTCTATCCCGCCCTGGGGAGCGTCGTGGCTCACGAATTGTCGGCTGTCAGTGAGTCCGCTCCGCCATACGTTTTGATCGGCTACCCCAACGTGACTCGCGGTCCCGGATTTTTGGGGTCGCGATACAGCTATCTTTATTTAACCGACACCAGCCAGGGTCCAGCCGGTCTTTCGCGACCGGAAAGTATTACGCCCGATCGCCAGTCTCGCCGTCAGGAGCTTTTGGCTCAGCTGCGCGCGGCCCAGCCCGCGGCCAAGGATCGCCGCGTGCAAGATTATGAGCAAACGCTCGATCAAAGTTTGAAACTCAGTGGGCCGGAGTTCAACAGCAGCTTCCAGCTCGACAAAGAACCCTCAGCACTGCGCAATCGCTACGGCGGCGAATTCGGTCAGCGCTGCTTGCTGGCCAGGAGATTGGTGCAGCGCGGCGTGCGCTTTATAGAAGTTTCCCACAATTTGAATTTTCTCAACGGCGCCGGCTGGGATGTGCATAACGAAGGCATCTTGAAACAGCACGCCCTCATCCAAGAACTCGACACGGCGGTCAGCGCCCTGATCGAGGACTTGGAAGCTCAACGCCTGCTCGACAAGACGCTCATCGTAATAACGACAGAGTTTGGTCGCCCGCCTGAATTTGATAGCGGCGGTGGCCGCGGACACCAGGGTTCGGCCTTTACTTGCGTTCTGGCAGGCGGAGGGCTGAATCATCAAGGCGCGTTTGGTCAGACCGATGAACTGGGCAAGAAAAT
This sequence comes from Aureliella sp., assembly GCA_051953155.1. Taxonomy (GTDB): domain Bacteria; phylum Planctomycetota; class Planctomycetia; order Pirellulales; family Pirellulaceae; genus Aureliella. The sequence continues at coordinate 4,707 of JBQCJB010000088.1, forward strand.
CGTGTCCGACCCGGTCAGCGTGGCCGACTTCTTTGCGACGATTCACGCGGCCGTCGGCATCGATTATGCAAAAAACCTATACGACGGAGACCGTCCCGTTCCCGTCACCGACATGGGCCAACCGATTGCCAAATTGTTTAGCTAGTTGCCGAATTGTGTAGCTAGAGTCGCCGGGATTCGTTTTGATAGCGCGTTGGCACAAGTAATTTGCATTAACGAACGCGTTTAATCTGGGGCGATTCTAGCACAAGCCCGGCATTGATTTCGTCTTACGGTCCGCCACTTCGGGCTCGCAACTGGACGCGAGCCCCGAGCACCTACTATGATAGGCACGTGCTCCCTAGGTGGGTTGCTCTTCATCGCCCGAATGCTTGCCCGCAAGCTCGCCTAAGCACGCGCCCGATCACTGGCTTGAAACTTGACGGCTAACGGCTGGCTGTCCACCTAATTCTTATCTTATGAAGTGGTGCTCAACGTGTCGGACCATCGTCGATTCCATTGGCTGGTTTTACCCGTGCTGTTCTCAATCGGATGTGTGTGTGGCCAACAAGCTTGGGCGAGGGAGTGGGTTGACGCGACGGGACGCTACCGCGTCGAGGCAGAGCTCGTGTCGCTCCGCGGCGACAAGGTGATTCTCGAGAAGTCGGATGGCAACATCATCACTCTGCCGATCGACCGGTTGAGCCTGGCCGACCAGAACTATTTGAAATCGCTCTCGCAGCCTCAAACCGCTTCGCCGGCGCCCGCGGCTGCGTCCAGCGTTCCAGCCGCAGCACCGATGGCGCGAAATGCCGCTGGCTCGCTCGCCCCCATGTCCAACAGTTCATCGCCGACGGCTCCGCCCAGCGGCGACAAACTCGCTTTGGCCGAGCAGGCGCAAACCATTCTGCAAGCGGCCTGTTATCGCTGCCACGGGGAAGACGGAGCCAGCGAAGGTGGGTTCAACTTTGTGGTCAATCTCGAAAAACTTTCGCGAACGATTGCCAAGCCGGGCAACGCGGCTCAGTCACAGCTATACCAACGCATGACCGCCAGCGATGACAGCCAAATGCCGCCGGTCGGCGAGGAGCCGCGTCCGACCGCCGAGCAGTTAGCGACGATCAAGGCGTGGATCGAAGCCGGTTCGCCCTCGCTGCCGACGACCCAAAAGCGGCCGTTCATCACCAATGAACAGATCATCGATGCGATCTATGCCGACGTCCAAAAACAACCCGAACGCAGCCGTCGCTTCATGCGCTATTTCACGTTGACGCACTTGTACAACGCGGGCGTATCGGAAGACGAACTGCAAACCTATCGCAACGCGTTTACCAAGCTGATCAACAGTCTGTCGTGGAACACTTCGCTGATTTCGCCCCGACCGATCGACTCGGCCCGCACCGTCATGGGAATCGACATCCGCGATCTGTTTTGGAACGTCGAGATGTGGGCAGCCATCGAAAAGGCCAATCCGTACTTCTTGCGTTTGACGACGCCCTCGTCCATCAAGTGCGTGGAAGAAACGCAAACGGAAATGCCGCTGGTCCGCATCGATTGGTTCGTCTTCGCGGCCTCCAAGCCACCGCTGTACCATGTGCTGCTCAACCTGCCGGATTCCGACACCGGGCTGGAAGACCTGCTGCGTGTCAACGTGCAGGCCAATATCGATCAGGAACAAGCGATCCGCGCTGCGTTCAATCGCTCGGGCGTATCCCAAAACAATCGCTTGATCGAGTGGCACAAATCGCCCTACGGCAGCTATTGGAAAAGTTATGACTTCGGTGGCAGCGCCGGCAGGCAGAACCTGTTTCAATACCCGATGGGACCGCACGGCAATGGAGATACCTTCCAGCACGACGGTGGCGAAATCATTTTCAGCCTGCCCAACGGTCTGCAGGGATACTTGCTCGTCGATGGCTCGGGCAAGCGCATCGATCAAGGGCCCATCAACATCGTTAGCGATCCCAAGCGAGCCGATAAGACGGTGACCAACGGGGTCTCGTGCATGTCGTGCCACTACACGGGGGTCATTCCGAAAAGGGACGAAGTCGGCGGGGCGGTGCGCGCCAACCGCGGTGCGTTTGCAGACGCCGAAGACATCCTGGCCCTTTATCGCGAGGCGGCCGAACTGGACGAGATCTTCTCGCACGACAGCCAGCGGTTCGCTGCCGCATCGAAGCGAATCGGCATCTCCAGTCTCAGCCGAAGCGGCGAACCGGTCTCGGCGATGGCCGCCCGCTTCGAGCAGGAAATCGATCTGCCTCAGGTTGCCTGTGAGTTCGGCTTGTCCGCGGAAGATTTTCGAGAGCGGCTGGGCAAGGCGACGACGGTTGCTCGCGCCTTTAGTTCGCTGCTGATCCCCGGCGGCACGATCAAGCGAGACGTTTTCAAGGACCTGTTTGCCGAAGCCTCGATTGACCTGCGGCTGGTGACGACCGCGGGGCTCAAGCGAGCCGCCCGACATGAATTCGCCGCGCCGCGGACGACATCGACCAGTCCAGCGCGGTCACGAAACGCGATGGCGGACGATGCGGCCGAAGGGGCGGAAGTCGCCGTCTTCCGAGACTTGAAGTGGGGCGCGACTTCGCTGGCCTTCTCCTCTGATGCCAACTTTTTGGCCACCGGCACGATGGACAGAACGATCGTCCTGTTCGACGTCGCCAACCGAGCGCAGGCCGGATCGATCGAGAAACTGGATTTGCTGGGCAAGGTTAGCCAGTGCGTGTTCACCCCCGATGGCGATCATCTGGTCGTCGGCGGCGCCACCGGCCAGATCATCGTCTACGCTGTTTCGCCCGAGGGCCTGCTCAAGGAGGTCAGCCAGTTCGCCGGTCACTCCAAAGAAATTACTGCTCTGGCCGTATCGCCCGACGGCGAGCATGTGCTTTCGGGCAGCGAAGACAAAAAGGTCTGTCACTGGGAAATTGGCTCGGGCAGCCAGCTGGCCACGCTGCCGGAGTTCCAGGGCAAGATCAAGGCTGTGCACCTGTCGCGCAACGGGCGCACGGCTCAGGCGACCGACGGAGCCGTGCTGATCGAATACGACCTTTTCAAAAAGGAACTGAAGCGCCGCCGTGCTTTGGCGCGTTCATGGGCAAGCGGGCAGGCTGCCGCTTTTGCCGCTGACGGTGAAATGCTGGCCGTTGGCGATGGCCAGAACATTCGCTTGTGGAATTTGGAGAGCGGACGAGAACTCCCGCCGCTGGTCGGGAACGAGTTGCAATGGACGATGCAATTTACCCCTGACGGCACGCGGCTCTTGAGCGGCGGCAGCTCGAAAGTCAGCGTCTGGGATACCAAAAAGATCCAGCGCATCCACGTCCAAGCGATCGGCGACAGCGGCTACGTTCAAAGCTTGGCCGTGTCGGGCGACGGAAAACTGATGGCCGCGCCGGGATCTTCGGCTCGTGACGTTCACATTTTCAAAGTCAAAGGCGTCCGATAGGTCACACGGGAACTGTCAGCGATGAAACGACCACTGCGGATGAGCATGCACTTTAAGCGCCTTGCGTTTGAAACACTCGAAAGTCGCTGCGCACTGGCCGCCGACTTCGCCACGCCACCCAGCGACGTGGCGGCGGTTGGCGCGTTGAACGTCGGCACCATCGAGCGTAGCGACATCGTTGTCGGTTCGACGGTCACGATCGACCTGCTGGGCGAACTCGGTCTAAGCTCGGGCAAGATCACCTCGATTCACAGCGAGGGGGTCGGAGAACTTCGCGCAAGCGGCGACCAGAAACTGATCTATCGCGCTCCGGACACTTTGTTCCGGAGTTACGAACATGCGCGGGCCACCGTGACGCTGGTTGACGGCGATGGGAGGACACTGGCAGCCACCGTGAAACTCTCCGTGCGGCCTCCGGCCGACCAGCCCTACCGCTCCAGCGCTCCGGTAGATATCCGACTGGACGCGTTCGATAGTGCGGGCCGGCCCGTGTCGAGCGTCGCGGTCGGAGACGAGATTGTCGTCGTCGCCACTGTAACCGATCTGCGACCTGCAGCCAGCGGCGTCTACAGTGCGTACTTCGACGTGCAGTTGGACTCGCCCAATCTCGTCCCTGTCGGAAAAGCGGAAAACATCGCGCCGTACCTCAACGGCGTGCATGGCAAACAGTCGGCCAGCGGTTGGATGGGCATCGGTGGCTTTTCTACTATCCAAACTCCGCTAGGAGCCGAGCCAAGCCAGATTGTGAAATTCACCGTCCGAGTGACAGACGAGGGGCCAGTCCGACTGAGCCTGCACCCGAGCACCGCTCTTGGCGACGACGTGTTGCTCTTCGGTATCGACTTCCCGATCGACACTTCGCACACACCAGTCGCCACGCTCGACCTGCTGGCCACGGGCCAGTCGCCCATCCAAGAAGATATTCCAGCCCAGATCGATTTGAGCGACGGTAGCGCGGTGGAAAGCGATCCACTCGATAGCGATCCCACTAATAGCGAGCCGACCGAAAGCGTTCCCACCGATAAGCCGCCGCACGCTTCATCTCCCGCGAGCAGTGCGACGTCCCCTGTAGAGACGGCGCCGCTGGTGGTCGAACTGGCCGGCCAGATCAGCCCCGACCTGTGGCTGGTCGCGCCGGCCGCTCTGACCGGCCAGCTCGATTCCTCTTGGCAACAGGCCGCTCCGCAAGTTTTCGCCGACGCCGTCGATCGACCTCTCGATGGCATTCTGATCGATTGGCTCGTCACCAAGCGCCGTCTGCGCGGCTAACGCACGGTAAATCGAGCCTGGCTTGCCCTGTTTGGGTTGTGGGTCAATCCAGTCGACCTGGACGGACAGGATGCAACCGGCAGTCCCGCGAGTTATCCTGTACGTCTTCTTGATCGCTGTTAGGCAAATGCGAAGCTGGAGTTTCCTCGATGCCTGGATTCATCCCTACCCGTCTCAACCGTCAGCAATTCCTGCGCGCGTCGACCGCCTTGATCGCGGCGAGTCTCGTGACGCGGGTCAACCTTCTGGCGCAAGCCGCTGGTGGCAAAAGCAACCGCTTTGCGTTGCTCTCCGATACGCACATCGACGGCCAGCCGGTGGATTCCAGGCGCGAAACGGTTGAGCACCTCCAAGCTGCTGTCCAGCAGGTATTGAAGTCGAAGTTCGATATGGCGATGATCAACGGAGACGCGGCCTTTCGAGAAGGCCAAGCGCACGACTATCGCCTCGCAATGCAGCTGTTGGAACCGCTGAAAGATCACTGCCCGGTTGCAATCGGTCTGGGCAACCATGATGACCGCCAACAGTTCCGCAAAGTTTTTGCGATCGAGGAGACGGCGGTGCAAAAGGAGTGCAACCATCGCCACGTTTTGATCATCGAATCTGAGCACGCCAACTGGCTGATGCTCGACTCGCTGCTGTATGTCAACAAGGTCGCTGGCTTCTTAGGGTCGCCGCAGCGAGCCTGGCTGAAGCGCTACTTGGCCGAGTCGGGCGACAAGCCGGTCTTGGTGATGGTTCATCACACCTTGGGCGATACGGAGAACGACCTGCTCGACGCGCGGGACCTGCTCGAAATCTGCAAAGCAGCTCCGCAGGTGAAGGCGGTCTTTTACGGCCACTCGCACCAGTACAACTTCCGGCGTGACGGTCACCTGCACTTAGTCAACTTGCCTGCCGTCGGCTACAACTTTGCCCCCAGCGAGCCCGTCGGCTGGGTTGCCGCCGACCTGCAGCCAAGCGGCATCAAGCTGCAACTCCACGCATTCGCCGGCAACCGCGACAAAGACGGCGAAGTCACCGAGCTAGCCTGGAGCTGATACCTGTCAGCCATGCGCCCGGACGCTCCGCTAATCAAGAGGCTTCTGTAAGCGGCTCGTTTCGCTGCAGATCGCCCGTCAGCCCTGGCTTCCGGACGTCTTCGGATTCTCGTGCAATCTTTCCAAAGTAGTGCGCGTTTAGCGACCCACGACCTCTTCGGCTCTAATGGCATGTTCCAGTGGCACTAAGGCATCTTGGACCGCCAGCATGGCTTGGCGTCTTTCGCTCATTGCGATGGCTACGGACCGGACGTTGGTGTTGGCGCGCGACAGCCTGATGATTTCGGGTCTCAGTTTATCGAATTGATCAAAGCGCGATTCGGCCTCGGCAATGTCCGCATCTTGTCCTGTTGGCAGCAACCGCCTGAGCGATTTAAAGTTTTCGCGAATCTTCTGGTCCTGCTTGTCCATTTGCGCCTCGAGCTCGTCCATTTTCTGGTCAGTTTCTTCTGCGATGTGCGGCAGCAGGAGGAGCTGTATGCGGAGCACGCTGATCCGGGTGTCGCTCGCCAGCTGCACAAGTTGAAGGTTTTTTGCCGAGCCTGAGTCAGGGGGGGCGGCGACCAACCGAGAAAGGGCTGCGTCCATCTCTTCAACCAGCTTGGCAGCAGGACCTACTGCCAGTTGGAAGGCTTTGCGGTTCGTGTTTTGTACGGCTAGATCGAGGAGCTGCTGGTCGAGCCTCTGAAAATCTTGGAGCGTCTGTTCCACGCGGCTCATCAGCTTGAGCTCTTGTTGATCGCCAACCGCCGTCAGGGCGGCTTTAAGCTCGGTCAATTGGCGATCTAGCTCGGCACTGGCGCGGCGAGCTTGAACGACGAATACTTGCGCGTCCTTCTCGCTGCCGGCGATGACTGCGCTGTTCTGGGCCTCGGATGCTGCGGCAAGCGCCCCTCGCATGCGGTTGATCGTTTCGAGGCGATCTGCCTTGGAAGCCAGCTGTTCGGAAGCGCTGCGTTTGGGGAGCAAATACACCACAAGGAAAATGAAAAGCGCGGCCAGGCCGCCGATTGCCAATAGTGTTAGAGATTTGTCTTTTTCTTCTGCGACAACCATGTGAAAACTCCGTGGCTGCTAGTGGTGTCTTTCCGCCGTAAAGCGATAGCCTACTCCTGGCTCGGTAAGGATGTACGCCGGCCGGGCTGGGTCGTCTTCGAGCTTTCGGCGGAGGCTGGCGACGAAGACGCGCAAGTAGTGGTTCTCCTGAGAGCTCTGCGGCCCCCAGACCTCGCGCAGTAGAAACCGATGCGTCAACACTTTTCCGGCGTGCTTGAGCATCGTTACCAATAGCTTGTACTCGAGTGGCGTCAGGTGAACTTCGCTCTCGTTCCGGTAAACGAGCCGGGCAGTCAAATCGATGCGCAGGTTGCCAATGGTGACCAGCGCCGCATCGGCATCGGTTCGCTGGGCATGCCGCGAGGCGGTGCGCATGCGCGCCAGCAGCTCCCCGATGCCGAACGGCTTGGTCACATAATCATCGGCTCCGTGATCCAGAGCCTGGATCTTCTGTGCCTCCTGATCTCGCGCCGACAAGACGATGATCGGAGCGGTGCACCACTCGCGCAGCCGCTCGAGCACTGCCTGTCCATCGAGATCAGGCAGTCCGAGATCCAGGATCACCAGGTCGGGCGGCTGGCTGGTGGCCATGCGCAGCCCTTCCTCACCCGAGGCGGCTTCGCTAATGCGATAACCCTCATTTGTCAGGGCCGCACGAAGAAATCTGCGAATCGGCTGTTCGTCTTCAATGACCAGGATGTGATAGCCACTGGACTGCATGTCTCACTCCACGACCACCTGGGGCACGTTCTTCGGGACGGGTAGGCGGATGACAAACTCGGCGCCGCCGCCTGGGCGATTGGAGGCCGTGACGTTGCCGCCGTGGGCTTTCGCAATAGCCCTGCAGATCGCCAACCCCAGACCGCTGCCTCGTCCAGAGTCGGCTGCGGACGAGGCACGAAAAAACTTTTCGAAGATTCGATCTTCAGCCCCCTCAGGTATGCCCGGGCCAT
>JBQCJB010000089.1:0-4007 GCA_051953155.1 Aureliella sp.
GGCGACGGCTTCGACTCCTCGCTTCGCACAGGCGGAGGCGAATTGGCGGCCGTCTGTGCCGAGGCACCGAAGTACTGCGTCGAGAGGTGTGGATTGAGCCGCGATTCCGCATCGATCAAGAGCGTGCCAACGGCGACAACGCTCTGCTCAGGTTTCAGCCCACTCGTGACAGCCTGCATGTTCCCTTCGCGCCGGCCCAGTTGAACCGGCAAGCCATCGAACATGCCGGGCATCGTTTCGACGTAGACAATCGGTTGGCTTCCCCAATGAACAACCGCAGTCGATGGAACGAGAACTTCCCCCGCAGAGTGCGCTGCGTGAGTCGATTCAGCATTCTCGGGATGCTCGCGGGCGCGAGCTTGAACCGTGCGGACTCCGGCCAAGGCAACGCGGTAGGGGGAGATTTGCATTCTCGCCACCGCGCCACTGGGTAAGACAGTCGCGTCGCTCTTGTTCCTTCGGATGAGATCCATGTGGCACACCGGGCAGATGGCAGGCCATGCAGAAACGATCCCCGGATCCATCGGGCAAAAATACTCGGTGCCCGAGGTCACCGGAGACTCCAGCACAAAAGGGGACCAGCGAGCGAGCGCGTCATCCCACACGCGCGTCAGGCTTGGCCAAGTCGTTGCCAGGGCTGCCAGCAGGACGATTGCAAAGATGAATCGCAGCCGAATCTGCACGGCAGCCAAAGCGACCCGCCACGTGGCCAGTGGCGTTTCGCGAGGTGAGTTTTCAGCAGCGTTTCGCATGTTCGCAATGCTTTTGATAAACGGTCAGAGGTCCGAGGAAGAATCCGCATTCTCGGCGGCGATCTCGGGCATGTGATGGTCCCAGTGCATCAGCAAATCGTAGTCTTCGCGCCGGAAGATCCACAGCGGATCGATGCCGACGACGACATACTCGGTGCGGACAGTCTCGGCTGGATTCTCGAGCACGAGTTCCACGGCGTAGGTGCGACCGGGGCGCGTTCGCGTCTCGCCGAGGATCGTAAAACGTTGTAGCGTTTGCTTGGGCTTACGCTGGGCGTCCGTCACGTGAATCAGTGGCTTCGTACCAGGGATTTCACCGCCGGCATGACCAGCTTTCCAGGCTTCGAAGGTGCGGCGCAGGGCCGACTCGGCGGCAGCCGGCGCCGGGGTGAAGTCGGCCACGCGACGGCGGCAGCCCGGCGGCGCCAAGATTGCCAGACCAACCACAAGGCCCGTCAGGCTCCACGCCGTGTTCACTCTCTGGAAACGAGGCCATGCCACGGATGCTACTCTCCGAACGAAGCGACATCGCCGCTGGCGCGACTGCCTACGGCTCGCCACACGATCAGATCGATGCGGTCGGTCACAAAACGCAACGATCCGTCACCCAGCAGGCACTGCACACCGCCGGCATGCCTGCTACCTGCCGAGACTTGCATGGCCATGTTGGTCATCGTCCCCGGGAATCCCGTACCGCCGCATGAAGTGCTGTTCGGGACCGCGACGTGGTTGTACTGGGTGCAGCAGTTCTCGCCCATGACCCAACTGTAGCCCCACTTGCTCGATAGCGGTGTCGCCGTGCTGGTGTTCAATGTCGAGCAAGCCGTGAAGGTCGCATCCAGGGACGTCTGATGCGGAATGATGAAAAGGTCGCTGCGTGGATCGGGCGTGCCTTGGCCTCGAATCTTCTCACTGAAGAAAATCGTATTTGACAAGCCGTCGGTGATGTCCGAAGGTTTTACGCGGCTGAGATAGTAGAATACGCCCGTCTGCGTCTCTGCCGGCGAAACATCGCTCGGCCCCGCGGGCGAGTCGCTGCGGTCGCACAACCAGCCCCCTTGGTTGCCCACGTAATTGTTTTGGGCTTGCCAAGGATCGGAAGGAGATTGGTCCGATGGGCAAAAGAAACCCGGTACCGGCGTGCGGCTGCTCGACGCGTTCACGCCGCTGGCGTTGCTAAATGCCGGCATGAAGGCGACGACGCCTCCCATGCCCGGCGTATCCGGCGGGAACCGAAAATCGAGCGAGTTGTACAGCGAGGTTTGTTCGAGAAAAGGCAGAATCAACGCATGCTGGGACCAGCGCGCATAGACGGGGGCTCCCGGGTAACTTGGCCCTTTACCGAATGGAAACACTCGGTGTGCGCCGACATAGTTATGCAATGCCAAGCCGATCTGTTTCAAGTTGTTGCCGCACTGCATGCGGCGTGCGGCTTCTCGCGCCGCCTGTACGGCCGGCAAGAGCAAGCCCACTAAGACGCCGATGATTGCAATGACGACCAGCAGTTCCACCAACGTAAAGGCGGCGCGCTGCCGACGCGTCGAAAATCGGGGCGGCCCGCTAGATGATAAAAGAGCGAGTTTCATCACAAGGTCTCGATAGGAATGCTTCGACGAGTAGGTGCTTAAGAATTCAAACCGGATTCCGGGCCAATCGCCCGATCAGGCGCTGCCCAAGAAAAGCTCGGCATGAGATCGTCACGCGTCCCCGACGAGCGCACGCCTCTGGCGCGCTCGCCCAGCCACGCGTCGTCTAGTCGTTTAGAGTTCGCGAAATTGCGGCATTAGCTGGCCCCGAGGGGCTCAGGGTGGGTATTCGCGTTCGAGAGGAAAGCCTGCCAAGGCGCAAGCATCAAAGAGAACGATCACACCGATCGGAGCAAACGGATCGTGCCAATGCTCGATGCCGGAATCGAGACTGAGCTGAGGGAGGCGTAGCGAACGTTGTGGGGACGCGTCGGTCCACGGCGCATCATTTTCATCGTTCGCCCCGCAGTCGGGGCCGCGGCAAGGTTTCGAGCTTTGCCAAGGCAGAAACCTGAATTCCCCCGCTTCGTAAACCCACTTTCCTCGGGAATGCAGGGCAGGCGCGTTTCGCTTCGCGTGCCCGCTCTCAAACTGCAGGGCGGTTGCGTCGCCGGCGCCCCGATGCATGCTCGCATGCCCACTCCCGCTGTAGCGGCAGCCGGCATGAAGGGCGCTGCTATCGACGAATCCACCTGCGATTGCCAGCAGCATGGCAACCCAGCTAGCCGTGCGCAGGCAGCGAACGTACCGCGCCGAGTCGTCGCAGCCGGCGCGTGGCCAAAGAAGGCGATTGTTTACGTGATGAAGGGGCACGTATTGAAGCTCCGACGCAGAGCAGCATCCCAAGGTAAACAACCCACCGTTTGAGACACAGCCGGTAAGTATAGTCGTTTGGAGGGGCAGCTGCGAATATTTCTTTCGCCTGAGCGCGCGCGTCGGTTCGTCATTTAATTCGAGGCCACCGCGCGCCGCTACGCACATTGAACGCGCGCGGAATTGTCCCAGCCGGGCGCCAAAACGGCTCATCCGGTAAACCAGCGTCCCTGCGACCCCTCGACCCCTGCTCCGGCTGGGTGCTTCTAATGCTGGAAAATGCTGCACTCGGGCTCGGTGGCGGGCGCTTGTGCCGCAGCGGCACATCGCTTGCGAAGGCGCAGCGGCTCACTACTTTCTAAAGGACTCGCCATGACATCGAAGCACCTGTTGTTTCGCGAGGAGGCTCGCGAAAAAATTCTCCGGGGCGCAAGCCTGCTGGCCGATGCCGTCCGGGTGACGCTGGGCCCACGTTCCAAATGCGTTCTCATCGAAAAGAAATGGGGACGTCCATTGGTCTGCAACGACGGCGTGACGATCGCCAAGGAATTTGAACTGAAGGATCCCGAAGAAAACTTGGGCGCCCGCATGCTCCGCGAAGCAGCCGAGCAGACGGGCGATGCGGTCGGCGATGGAACGAGTACCGCCACGCTGCTGGCCCACGCGATTTACGCCGACGGTTTGCGCAACGTCGCGGCCGGCGCCAGCGCGATCGACCTCAAACGCGGGCTCGACCGCGGCTTCCAAGCCGCAGTCCAGGCGATACGGACCCTGTCGCGGCCGGTGGCCAGCCGCAAAGAGAAAGCTCAAGTCGCCACCATTTCCGCCCATAACAACGGCGCCCTAGGCGAGCTGGTAGCCGATGCCATGGACCGCGTCGGCGGCGAAGGCGTCGTCTCGGTCGAGGAAGCCAAAG
>JBQCJB010000090.1:0-7770 GCA_051953155.1 Aureliella sp.
GGCGCGGGCGTAGTGGGCGTGACGGTTATGCGCGAAAATAGGTGCCGGTGTCCAGCTTCGGCGGCGGGGCACCTTTAGTTATCCCACAAACGAGCGAATCAGAAAGCGACCTATGGCCGCAGCGAAACAATCGGGCCGCGCTGGGCCACCCGCAGGGCGGGCAGGACGGCCGCGGCTGGCCAGTCGCTGGCTCTGGGGGACGGGCCTGACGGTCGCGACGGGCATTTACTGGCTCGTGTTTTTATCGCTGCCCGTTTCGCCTGGGGCGGTCGACCCCGAAGGACGGCCGATCAGCCGCGGCGGGTTGCTCGTCTCAGCCCTGTTGTTGCCCGACGCCTTGGTATCGTCGTGGTTTGATGGCGGCCGCCTGCCGAGCGACTTTCTCGATCGAGTGCCGCTGATTCTGGCGACCGTGGGCTGGCTCGCCTTGGCCGCGGTGGTCGGACTGCCAACGGTCGCCGGGCTGCCGCGGGTGCCAGACCGAGCCGCGCGATTGGAAACCTTCACCCTGGCGACGTTGGCCGGATTAGCGATCCTGTCGACTCTGGTGCTGACCGTTGGGCTGGCCGGAGGCTTGTCGTCGCGCTGGCCGCTGCTCATCGCCTGCACCGCGGTCGGTGCGCTGGCCGCGTGGCTTGCCTGGCCAGAGCGCGGCCGCCTGGCGCGGCAATACCTGGCACTGCAAAGCTTGGGGCCAGGGCAGGGGGCAGAGCTCGCGCAGGAGGCAGCTCCTGCCGAGCTCGATGCAGCCGCGAACGAGGCGTCGCGCGAGGTGCCCACGGGAATGTTCGACCGCGGCTTGCAGGCGCTCATCGTCGGCCTGACCTGTTTTCTGGCGGTGGTCGTCATGCTCGGCTCGTGGGTGCCTTCGGCGGAATTCGATGTGCTCGAATACCATTTGCAGGCGCCGAAAGAATTTTTCCAACTCGGATCGATTCGGTTCCTGCCGCACAACATTTACGCCAACATGCCGCTGGGCGCGGAGATGCACAGCCTGGCGATGATGACGCTCGTCGGCCAGCCCGATGCGTGGATCGGGGGACTGATGGGCAAGTCGATTCTGGCCGCGATGACGCTGTTGGCTGCAGGCTTGCTGGGCAGTTTTGTTTCGCGCCGGCTCGGCGGTCTAGCCGGTTGGCTGGCAGCCGGTTTGTGGTTGGCGTCGCCGGGCCTCGCGCAGAGCAGCATGCTGGGGCTGATCGACGGCGTCTTGGCGACGTTTGTGGTGGCGGCCGCCATCGCGACGACGCACGCGCTCGAGTGCTCCAAGGCGTGGCGGACCGACGGAGAGCGACTGCCGACGTGTGCCGCGCGGCTGAGCCAGGTCGGGCTGAACTGGTGGTTCCTGGCGGGGCTGTTCAGCGGTGAAGCGGCGGCCACCAAGTATCCCGGGTTGGTGTTTGCCGTCGCGCCAGTGGTCGCGAGCTTGGGTCTGCTCGGAGCCGTCCGCTATATCGGGCCGGTTCGCAGCCAAGACTCGGCCGCTGCCGTTGCCGAGCCAGCTGACAGGGCGCCTGCCATCGCAGCGGCAGCTCTGCTGATCGGGCTGGGACTGTCGCTGACCTGTGTTCCCTGGTACGCCAAGAACTGGGTTCTGGCTGGCAACCCGGTAACTCCATTAGCGGCCAATATCTTCGGAGGTAAGACGTTGGCCCCTGAGAAGATTGCACAGTGGCAACGCGCCCACCGCGTGCCAGCTGCGGCCGCGACTGTCGATGGCCAGCCTCCCGGCTGGATCGATCAGTTCCGCGCGGCGGCTCGGGACAGCGTTCGCCTAATCCTGTCGTCCCCCTTTGTGCAGCCGGCGATGATTTGTGGGTTGGTGTTCGGCGTGGCGACACTCATCTGGCGGCGCGAGCTGCGACGGAGCCGATGGTCGCTGTGGCTGTGCTGGTCGCTGTGGATCGTGCTGGTTTGGTGGCTGGCCACGCACCGCATCGATCGCTTCTGGTTGCCGCTTGTCGGATTATGGGCCGGGCTGGCCGCGTTCGGACTGAGCTGTTTGCGAAGAGGCACTTCAGTGTGGCTCGCGCAGGCGATCGGCATTTTCGGACTGCTCTATGGCAGCGTGCTCAGCAGTACTTCTCTGGTCGGCGACAATCGCTTTTTTGTATCGATCGCGGCACTGCGCGACGACCTGGGGGACGAGCAGCAGGTGCCGCGCATTCATCGCGAGCAGGCCTGGATCAACGAACATCTTTCGGGTGGCAACAACCGAGTTCTGCTGATCGGCCAGGCCGGCGTGTTCGAGTACCGGGTGCCGATCGTCTACAGCACTTGCTTCGACACCAATCCCGGACAAATCTGGCTGCGCGATCGGTCGGCGGCTGAGCAGCGGGAGGCTCTGCACGCCAACGGTATCACGCACATTATGATCGACTGGAATGAGATTTCGCGGTACCGCAGCCCGGGTAACTACGGCTTCAGCGATTGGCCGCAACCGGCCGATGTGCAGCGACTGGTCGACGGCGGCGTCGCTAGTCGCGTCGACTGGGGCATTCCGGAAGCAGATGCGACGCTGCTGCGGGTCGAGTGATCATTCCAGTTCCGGAAAGACTTCGACGCACAGGTGCTGGCGTCCGACCAGTGCTTTGGTGCGGGCGATGAAGTCGAACTTGAAATTCGCGACTTGTTGTTCGCTGATGTTCAGCCGCGTAGCCGCTTCCTTATTGCCCAGGCCGACCACGAACAGCAGTTCGATGCACTTCAGCTTCAGCCAGTCGCCGCGCTCGCGCCACTTGGCGATCTGTTCGGCGAGTGCCGTGGCGATGGCTTGTTCCTCCATGCCTTTGCGTTCGCCGCTGCGAACGATACTGCTAGCCGGCCGCGCCCGCTGGGCGACGATCTGCCAGGCAGCGCCGCTCGAACCGTCGTGGGCTTGCGACATCGCCAGCGCTGGCCGCCGGCCTTCGCGTCGCAAATGGTCGGTCAGTTTGTAAGCGCAGATGGTGAACAGATAGCTTTCCAGCGGCCGCCGGCGATCGTAGTTCGGCAGGCTGTTGAGGAAGCCGATGAACGTCTCTTGAACGATGTCCTCGCTGCAGCCGCGGTTCTTCAGTCGCTGTTCGACAAACGCCAACAGCCGACCTTCGTAGCGGGCGATCAATTCTTCCCAGGCGGCGGCATCGCCTTCACCGATGCGTTCGACGAGGAATTTGTCGGCGTCGAATTCTGAGACATTCACGAGCCGCTGCTCCTGGAAATGCGTGGGGCGGAATGCTTTAGTGGGCTCGGTAGCTTTCCGTCACTGCGGGATCGCGATAAACCTCGTGGCCCCACTTCGGGCTGGGATGACCGGACTGCCAATCGATGACTTCGACCTCGACGGGCGCCGGGGGCAGTGGGGCTTGCGGCGCCGCGGGGGGAAACGAGTTCACTCGCTCCATCTCCGTCGCGTGCATCCTCGGGGCCGACCGGTGCGAATGCTGTTCGTAAATGACCATCCCCGGAACTACGCGGCTGGCATGCGGTTGTCGGAACTTCCTCAAGCCGGCCAGCAGGCCCGCGGCCGCGACGACACCGATGGCCAGAACGACTATCGTACCGCGCCCGCCGCGCTTGGCGACCGGCGTCGCGGGCAAAGCTCCTTCGGGCAGGATGCTGACGGTGCCGGGCGGCAACGCTGCCTCGGTGCCCGCACTGCGTCGACGCAAGCTGGTGAAGAGCAGATTTGCTGCGCCGGCGAGGCCGACCAGGCCGAGCACACCGACGCCCAGCGTGACCAGGCGCTTTTCCTGCTCATGCGCCTGCAGCATCGATTCAAACTGCGCCCGCTGCTCGGGAGTAACCGTCAGCACGACCCACTTTTGGTACATCGATCCCTCACTGGTGCTCAGCTCGGCCATGTATTCGGACGACGGATCGATCAGGTGGGTGCGGATGAATTGTGGCGTCAGATGCAAGTTGAGGGAGGTTCCGTTTTTCAGCACGTCGCTATCGAGATATGCGTTGACGGCTGCGACGAGCGGTTGATCCAGGGCTGCGTCGGCGTCTTCCGGCGAGGCGGTTGGATAGGAACCGACGAACAGGCGATGCGTGCTGGTCGACAAGTCGGGCGCTGCCCCGACCCATGCCGGACGATCCTCGGGGAGCAGGGGCTTGGTTTCCAGCGGTACCGACAGTTCGCGAACGGGGGGCGCTTGCGATTGCGCGTCGGCTGGCGTCGGCTGCGGCACGTCGCGCTCAAAACCGCTGCTCGCAGGGTCCTCGCTCTCCGGCTCGGCGGCGATAGTCGGTGCGGCCTGTGGAGCGGTGGGCCGAGGCTCAGGCGGGGCGCCGTCGCTGGGCCGTGCGGCGTAGGTCTGCGTTGCGGGCACGGCTGCTTCGCCGGCGGAGTCGTCCGCGGCGCGAGCCAGCGCAGGGGCTGAGAGCAGCGCTTGCACCAGGGCGATAGCCAGGCAAGCGAGGGCCAATCGGCAGCCGCGTCCGACCGCTGGTAAAGCGTGGTCGCAGCGGTAGCCGAGTCTATTTCCAGCGTTCATCGTCGTTTTCTTTCCTCGCACAAGCGGCATCGAAGCGGCTGCGTCGATCCCCGCAGGTGGCGTTGCCTTGGAACGGATGGAATCACTACTTCCCCTGGGCAGTGTTCGCTCGTGCGGCGGGCAATCTTGGCCAGCCGACGCGAGTTTTTCGCGGGAATTGTTCGGCGCTCACGGCTTAGGCGAGCGCGCGTTCGTGAGCCAGTTCCAAGCGTTGATCCGAGTCAAACCACGGAGTTGCCAGTTGAACAGCGATCGAGGTCGCGGCAAAGATCAGTGCGCCCCAAGGCTGTGGGAACGGAACGATCAAGTAGACCAGCCCTCCGACCAGCACCGACCACAGGACCGACAGCAAGCTGAAGCGCGTCCGGCGGAGTGGGTCAGCCTGCTTCCACCATGGAACGAGGCCCATCAGCAGCGGGAAGTACGCCAGGTATGCGGCCAGCATGGGCGTGCCGTCGGCGGCGAAAAAGCCTTTCCACCGCTGGACCGGCTGATAACCAAAATGTTCCGATGCGATCGTCGACCAAGGCACCATTAAAAAGTCGCTCAGTGCATAAGCCACTCCGCCGATGCCTAAACCCAACGTCAACTGAACGAAGCCGCGGAGAGCCGAATCGCCTTCGCTGGTCTGCCAGCGCTTGCCCAGCGCGATCGTGGCCCACGAACAGACCAGTGCGGTCGCGGCCGACCAGGCAAGGCCGACTACGTACGGCTGGCCGACGGTTCCTGAGCCCACCTGGAAAATGCCGACCAGAGTCGTGAAGACACCGATCACGACGGCCGAGCCGATCCAACTGCCGGTCAGTTCCGACCAGGTGGTGCTCGGCTTGGCCAGGGCCAGCTGTTTACGCTTGGCGACTTTCCACTGTTTGAGGCTCAGCGGTCGCGGTGCGGGCGGCCGCACTGCCGGTCCGGGCCGGGCGACGATCGGCTGCGCGACCAGGGGCGGATGATTTGCTGAGGGGGGCATGGCGGCCGTGTGGGCCGTGGCTTTCGTGCTGTTGGGCACCGGGCCGCGGACCAGCCACCAGACGATGTAGTACGGCACGTAGACCAGGGCCAAGGCGAGGGTGGTCGTCACGATCCAACCCAGGTTCAGCACGCTGAGGATGATGATCACGGCGATGATGGCCGCGCGAGCCCCGGGTCCCATGTTCTGGTTGCTCCAGGCGGCCGCCATCCGTCGCCAACCGCTGCGCACGGCATGGGCGATCGGTTCCTGGTAGCGCAGCCGCGTTTGACTGGCGGTCGATGCGCGGCTGTGTCGGTGCTGAGCTCGAGCCTGCGGCTCGGCTTTGAGCGGAACAGCGTAGCTGGCCACGACCGGAGCCACGACGGGAGGCTGTGCGGCCACATGCGGTACATGCGGCGACTCGACAATCATGTAGCGACTGTCCAGTTGCATGCCGAGGGCCCGCAGCATGTCGCGCACATCGGAGAAACGGTTCGCCGGATTCTTTTGAAGGGCCTTGGCCACCGCTTCGCGGGCAGGCCAGATCAGTCGCGAAAGGTCGGGATCGGCCGTCAGATGCTTCATGATGATTTCTTGGCTGCTCTCGCCGTCAAACGGCACATAGCCGGTCGCCATCTCAAAGAGCATGATGCCTAAGGCGTAGATGTCAATCTCCTTGCCATACTCACCCTTGCCGATCTCGGGGGCCATGTAGTGGAAGGTGCCGACGCTCTCGGTCTGGCCACCGCGGCGGGAGCAGGAGATGAATTTCGATAGACCATAGTCGCCGATCTTGACGATGCCTTCGTCGGCGAAGATGTTGGCAGGCTTCAAATCGCGATGCACGATCCCATGGTCATGGAGATAAGCGACCGCCGCCGCTATTTGGCCGAACCAGCTGCGCAGTTCGTCGGCCGGCATGCCGCTTGGGTACTTTTCGATCAAGTCGCGGAGGCTCGGACCGCTGACGTACTCCATCACGATCCAGCCTTGCTGGTCCTGGTCGAGTTGGATGTCGTACAGGCCGATCAAGTTCGGATGTTTCAAGTTCAGGCACTGACGGACGCCGCGGATTTCGATATCCAGATTGCGCTGAATGCGTTTGAGGGCGACCTCTTTACCAGCATCGTTGACTGCGAAATAGACCTCGCCAAATCCTCCCACGCCGACGCCGCGCTTGATCGTATAACCGACCAGGGGTTTGTCCCCCGTGCTGTATGCGAACTTCATGGCCTTGCCTTGCTGGGCGAAAGGTGCTGCGCCAGTTTCCCCATGGGCCGGGCTATTGCCCTGTTCCGGACTGTTGCCGTGGGCCGGCTGGTTTCGCGCCGCCTTCAAAGGGTTGAGCAACTGGATCATGGCTTTTAACTTTGTTGATGATTTTCTGGCTACCGGCGATTATCGCCGCTATGGAATTGGCCGCAAAGGGTTGGCGGTTAGGCGCCGATTATCTTCATAGCTATTCCACGCTCAATGAAAAAGAAAAATCTTCGCCGCGGACGCGCGTGCCGGCAGGCAGCGGCAGTTGCCCAGGCAGCTTCTCTCCGCCGATTTGTACCTCCTCGCTGGTGCGAATCTGCCATTGGCTGCCTTTGGGTAAGAGCAGCACTTCGCTGCGCCAGTCGCTGCAGGGGATATGGCTGCCGGCGCGCGGACCGAGGATGCAGCAATCCGCCAGCAGCACGATCGCGTCGACGGTCGGTTTCCAGCGATGGATGCTGGCCATCTCCAGTGTGGCCGTGCCGCTGAGCGCATTGGGACGGCGGAACAGGATTCTGACCGAATTGCCCAGGCCGATGATCATGCCGTCGCGTAGCAGTTGGGGCCGATCGATCGGGACAGCATTGATCGTCGTGTTCTGCAGCGGCTGCAGAAGGTAGTCGGTGCCGACGCGGCGCAGGGCAGCCGCTTGTCGGCTGAGATCGCCGACGATGCCGATGTCGGCTCGCGATTCGGCGAAGGCTTGGCCCAGCACCAGTTCCGGCTTGTCCCACAACAAGTATCCGCCGATGCCGTCGATCCACAGGATGGTGTGCTGGCGGCTGCTGATCGATGTGCCAGCCTCGGCCGCAGCGTTGGGGCCGCTGGGGCCGCGACCGTGCTCATGGGGACCGTTCAACGCGTACATGGTGTGCGTGCTCACGCTCGAAGCCGATGGCGTTTTAATAGAGGGTGAACTGAGGGACGGCGATTGCAGACGCAGTAACGACGCGTGAGACGAGTGGTGGACCATGGCGCTGCGTTCCTTGTTATCGTACTCGTCCAGCCGTCCCGGTCCCACTGCCGGCCATCGGCAGGAGAGGCAAATCCGGTTGCCGGCCGGCCAGGCGCGTTCGG
>JBQCJB010000091.1:0-3663 GCA_051953155.1 Aureliella sp.
GCACCGGAAATGGATCGCTCGCTGCTTCGCGGCCGTTGATCAAACGTTCGACCGTACGGTGGACCTGCAAATCGGGATAGCGCCGGATCGGGCTGGTGAAATGGCAATAGTGGTCGAAGTGCAGCGCGTAGTGCTGCTCCATTTCGGGTTGGTAGACCGCTTTGCTCATCGACTTGAGCACCGCGTAATTGACCGCGAACTCCGTCGGTTTGCCGCGGACTTGCTTGAGCACCTTTTGAATTTCAAAGCGGCTCTCGAGGCTCTCGGCCTTGATCCCCAGGTCGTGCACGAACTCGGTCAGTTTCTTCAGCTTGCGCGGTTCGGGCGCTGCATGCGCGCGGCGCAGGAAAGCGATCTCGCGATCGTCCAGCCAGGTGGCGACCGTCTGGTTGGCCGCCAACATGAACTCCTCGATGATTTGATGGCTCTCGGTGTTCTCGACCAATCGCGCTCCTTTGACCTTGCCGCTGCGATCCAGGTCGAGCTTGATCTCCGGCAGGAAGAGTTCGAGCGAACCGGCTTGCATGCGGTTGCGGCGGAGGACCATGGCCAACGTGTGCATGTCGGCCAAGAGTTGCCAGATCGGCGGTCGCAGTCGCTCGCGCCAGGCCTCGCGATCGCCCAGGAACTGATCGACTTGCTCGTAATTCAGGCGTTGCTGATTGAGGATCGCCGAATTGAAAACTTCCCAGTGGACCAGCGTGCCGTCGTCGGTCATCTCCATCAGCGCGGTCTTCGTGTAGCGAATCCGATCCGGCTGGAGACTGGCCATGTGGTTGCTGATCAATTCGGGCAACATCGGGATGACCCGGTCGGGCAGGTACACGCTGGTCGCTCGCCGCTTGGCCTCGATGTCCAGAGGCGTGCCGACCGGTACGAAGTGCGAGACGTCGGCGATATGGACCATCAGTTCCCAGTTCCCCTTGTCGTTGCGCGACAGAGAGATTGCGTCGTCGAAGTCGCGGGCATCGTAGGGATCGATCGTCAGCGTGGGGACCTGCGTCAGGTCGCGGCGCGTCTCGGGAATCGCTCCCTCCTCGAATGCATCGGCGATGCTCCGCGCCTGCTCGATGACCTCTTCCGGAAAATGGTCCAGCAAGTTGAACTGGTGCATCACAGCCAGGGTGTCGACCGCTGGATTCTTGCTCGAACCGAGCACCTCCATGATCACGCCCTCGCCGACATGAATGCCGTCGGGGAACTTGACCAGTTCGACAATCACCTTGTCACCCGGCTCGACCGGCAGGCCGCGGACGTCGCCCACATTGACTGGCGAGCCCACGGTGACACCATCCAGATGGACGATGCTGTGTCCGTCGCGGACATCGTACGAACCGGAGAACTGGCGACGAGCGCGTTCGACGATTTCGACGACGGCACCTTCCTGTCCGCCCCCGCCGCGGCGACTGCTGCGCAGCCGCACGAGCACCTGGTCGCCATCCATGGCCGTTCCGGTCGAGTCGCTGGGAATGAAAACGTCTTCGGTCAGGTCCAACTGCACGTTCGGGGCGGGGCGAACGAAGCCAAAGCCGGCCGAGGCTTGGCGATATTTCCCGCGGATCAGCTTGGCATCGCGCCCGCCCGGGCTCGCGCCGGCGGCTGCACCTTGATCGCTCTTGGCGCCAGTGCGGCTGCGCGCGGCTGCGCCGGTGGCGGCGGGACCGCCGGAGGCTCGGCCGGCTTTGGCGCTGGCTGGAGGCGTTTCTAGGGCGATGACCAAATGATTCGATCCGTAGGCCAGTTCGCCGTCGATGACCATGCGTTTGAGCAGCTTGCGGAGTTCGCGATACTCCTCGTCGGGCAGGTCCAGTGCGCGATGGATACCCTTGGGTTTGCTCGGACGATAGTGAGGGCTATAGACCAGATCGAGGACGCGCTGTCGAAGTTCGGGGTCGTAGGTTCGCTGGGTCACGGATGAATTGCCCGATTGGATGAGTTGCCGTAAGCGTTTTGGTCTATAATTAGTTTGACCCGCGGCCGACGGTCGTTAAAGTCCACGCTGCCGCGGGACTCCTATTTCACGGTGAAATAGCTCTCGGCCGCTTTCCGGGGCGGAAGTCCCCGCGGCGTCCGAGGCTAGCTCGTCGCCCGCCCCGAAAAAACGCCTGGAAAGCGTGAGCCTTATGACGACAGTAGAAAATTCCGCGCCCGAACCGGTGGCGACCCGCCCCACGAAGGTGCTGTTGGTCGATGACGACACCGAAATCGTGGAGGCGATGCGTTACGCCCTGGAAGCTCACGGTTTCGAAGTCAGCGTGGCTCGCGATGGCAATCAAGGCCTGGCGCTGACCGAGACAATGCAGCCCGATCTGCTGGTGCTGGACATGATGATGCCCAAACGCAGCGGCTTTCTGGTGCTGGAACAACTGCGGCGGAGCGGGCATGACAAAGTCAAAGTCATCATGATCACCGCCAACGAGGGTAACCGGCACAAGGCCTATGCGGAGATGCTGGGGGTGAACGATTACCTGCGCAAGCCCTTTCCGATGGACCGGTTGATCGAAAGCGCGCGGCGGCTGACGGCCGAGCGAGCAGAATGATCCGCCGCCGACAAAGCGCCTTTTCGAAGAGCCGGTCTCGAGGAGCCTGACCGATGATCCGATGGATAGCGATCGTGGCGGCCCTGGTCGGGGCCGCTGGCGTCGGCCTGGGGGCTTACGCCGCTCACGGCCTGGAGTCCAAACTGGTCAGTGACGGTCTATCGCCAGACGAGGTCGTCAAAAAGCTGCACACCTGCGAGATCGCCGTGCGCTATCACTTGGTCCACGCCGTGGCCCTGCTCGCTTTGTCGGCCGCCCCAGCAGGCTTTGCTCCCAAGCGCCGCGGTCTCGTGGCGGTGCTATGGCTGATCGGCCTCGCTCTGTTCTGCGGCATCCTCTACGCGCAAGCGATCGCCCGGCTGCAAGGTCTAAATCACATCGTACCCATCGGCGGCCTGAGCTTTATCCTAGGCTGGCTATCGATCGCCGCCATAGCAGCAACAGAGTCGCCTTTCGCACCGCGAAAGTAGCGCGTGCCGCCACAACCGTTTCCCTTTGCACCGACATCTCTTTCGCCCGACCACACATCCCCCCGACCACCTCCCTCGTCAGTCCCAGCTATGCTCTTCCCGCCGATTCCGGCTTATATCTTGTGCGGCGGCCGTAGCAGCCGTTTTGGTTCGGACAAAGGGCGAGCCGACCAGGGCGGCCGACCGCAGATCATCGCCCTCGGCGACGCGCTGCGAGCGGCCGGACACGAGCGGGTTTATTACGTAGCGGACCGAGCGGAGCGTTATCACGATCTGGGAATCGACTGCCTGGTCGACTCGCAAGCGGACACCGGGCCGCTGGCCGGTTGGAGCCGAGCGATCCAGCACTGCGCTGCGGAACTCGCCAGACAGCCGACCGACAAGTCCGTCAATTCGGTCGGGTCCGTCCATTCGGTCGAATCAGTCAATGCGGGCCAGTCCGCCGAGCCACACCCGTTGCGCGACGGCTGGCTGTTGCTGGTCAGTTGCGACCAAACCCATTGGAGTGCCCGCTGGCTGGACGAGCTTCGGCAAGCGACCGCCGGTGGCATCTTGGCGGCCGCGTTCTTTGACGCCGACTGGCAACCGCTGCCGGCGTTGGTACATGTTGCATTGCGGGGCGAGGTCGACGCGCGGTTGCAGGCGGGCGACTT